>NZ_CADEAU010000004.1 GCF_902825405.1 Micromonospora maritima
ACCCGCGCCGTCGAGCCCGCCGGCGGCGTCGGGGCGCTCGCCGGACGGGTGGGGCTCCCCGGACCGCTCGACCCGGCCGGCGAGCCCGACCCGCGTCGTCCCGAACTCCGGCGGCGGGAAGTCGTCGTCGAACGGCCGGTCGTCGAACGTGGCCGGGGCCTGCGCGTCGGGCACCGGTTCGGTCGCCTCGCCGTGCACCCGCTGCTCCGCGTCCGCGTCCTCGACCGAGCTGGTGGCGGCGCGGGGCTGGTTGCGCAGGAAGCGTGCCCGGCCCCGGGACAGGTCGTGCCCGACCGCGACCGCCTCCAGCTCGTAGAGCGTGCGGTGGGTGCCGGCCTCGTCGGTCCAGTCCCGGGTGTAGAGGCGGCCGGCGACGATCACCGGGTCCCCGACCGCCACCGACGCGGCCACCCCCTCGGCCAGCCGACGCCAGCAGTTGACCCGTACGCGCAGGCTGTTGCCGTCGACCCAGCGGCCGCTGTCGCGGTCGAGCCGGCGGGCGGTCGAGGCGACCTTGAAGTTGGCCACCAGTGTTCCGCTCTGGGTCGTCCGGCGCCATTCCGGCGCGGTCAGCACATTGCCGACGATCGTGGGGGATGGCGAACACCCATCAGGCTCGCCGTCCCCCACGAGGCTAGTTGTGCTGGCTGCGGCCTTGCTGCTCGCCCCCGTTGAGCTTGCGTTTGATGCTGCGCAGGGCGGCGAGGGTGTCGGGGTCGACGCCGGTGGGCAGGGGCACCGTGTCGTGTTCCCCGCCGACGGCGACCATCCGGGGCTGTTCGGTGCGGGCCCGGCCGGGCAGGTAGGTGACGCTCGGCGGGGTATCGCGGACGGTCTTCTCGATGCGCTCGGCGATCTGGTCGGCTTTCCGGTCGAGTTCGGCGGTGATGAAACGCCGGAGTCTGCCCTCGGCGCAGCGGGTCATCCAGCCGCAGGCCCCGACAGTGAACACGGATACGGCGATGGCGTAGGCGCCCCGGTTGATGTCTATCGGGGTGGTGGTGTCGAGAACGTACGCGATGAGTGCAGCGCTGATGGCGCCGGCGGAGATGACGATGAACGGGATGCCGCGCACGCTGTCGCGGTCGTCGGTGCTGGTGGACGCGTCTCGGGTGCCGCACATGGGTTGTTCACTCCGATCGAGTTGTGCTTGGGACGGGGATCGGAGGCGGGTGTTGCGGGTTCCGCCCTGCCTCCTGCCGGGGCCCGGGTTGCGGTCGGGTGCCGGCGCGGTGCCCACCGGTCGGGGTGGTGGGCAGGGGGCGGGCTCAGGCGGGGCCGGGCTCGATCGCGGTGTGCCGTGAGGCGGGCAGGTGGGATCGGGCGCGCAGGTGGTGCAGCTGGTCGAGCGTCGGCTGGGCGAGCATCGACGTGACGTCGCCGAGCGGCTGCCCGTGCTGCTGGCCGGTGTTGCTGGTGGTGGTGGCGTCGGTGCAGGCGCTGCCGTTGTCGTGCTGGCCGGGTTTCGGGCATCCGGGCGCCGACTTCACGCCGCCGCGGAGGCCGCGTTTGGTGAGCCGGTGCCGTTCGAGCACGGTCCGGTAGTCGACGTGCGTCTCCGCGCCCTGGTCGGCGGGGTCGGTGCAGTCGGGTGGCGGCAGGTTCTCGAGGGCGGCGCCGGGCATCTCGCCGACGGTGGCCTCTGTCGGCTGGTCGACGGCTTCGGCGATGGTGGGGCCGATGGGGATGGGCAGCGCGACCGGCGTCGGGGTGGGTGCCGCGGGGGTGGTGTAGGGCTGGCCGGTGGGGGGTTGGGCGGTGTCGTCGTCGGCGCCGGGCAGGGTGGCCGGGTTGGTGGCGGGGAGGGTGACGACGATGTCGACGACCGGCGTCTTCACCTCGAGGGCGGGTGCCGGTTCGGTCGGCGCCGGGGTCGGCTCCGTGCCGAGGTCGACCTCGACGGGCGGCACAACCTCGTCGACCACCTCGACGACGTCTTCGACCGCCTGGCAGATGCCGTCAACGAGCGGGACGTCGCACAACGGTGTTGTCGGCGTCGTCGGCTCGGCGGGGGTGGTCGGCTCGGGCGCCGGGGTGTCGGCGGGCTCCGGGGTCGGCTCGGCCTGGTCGGTGTCGCGGTCCTCGACCGGCGTGGTCGGCTCGGGCTGCGGGTCGGCGGGCTTCGACGGCTCGGGCTCCGGGTCGGGTTCGCGGGTCGGCTCGGGCTTCGGCTCAGGCTTGCTGCTCGGCTCCGGGTCCGGCTCCGCCGGCGGCGGGGTGGGCTTGTCGGCAGGCTCGTCCTTCGCCGGCTCCGGCTCGGGCTTCGGCTTCGGTGCTTCGACCTTGACCGGCGCGGCGTCGACCACCGCGTCGAGCGCCTTGCGGACGGGCTTGCCGGGCAGACCGCGGTCGAGCACACCCCCCGGGCGCTCGGCCACGGCCGCCGGCTTGTCGTCCGCGCGGGCGGTGTTGGTGGTGGCGTCGTAGGCGGCGAGGCCGGCGATGCCGACGGTGGTGAAGGCGGCGGCCATGAGCCAGCGGCGGATCGTCGTTCGGGTCATGTCGTCACCTCCCCCCACGGTGGTGATCTTCCCGGTCTGATCGGTGGGACTTGTGTGGGTGACTGGCTGGCTGCTCAACCGGTCGCCGTGGTTGTCGTCAGGCAAGGAGTGTCGCGTGCCTGGCCGTGAGCTGTACATCGTCGTATAGGTGGGCGGGATTCGCACCCTCTGGTGATCGCGCGTGTCCGTACGGTCAGCATGATCACGGTTGATGTGTCCGTTTTTGTGGCAGCTACTCGAGGGTTGGTTTCGCACCATCCGCCAGATCGTCTGAGTAGATCGTCATCGGGCGTTGAGTAGATCCCGGGCAAGCGTAAGGCCCCGGTGCGACGACCAGGGCCCAACGCGCGTGCGAGGTCAGGACGCCGCCTTGCGGACCCGGGCGAACCGGTTCCACACGCGGCGCCCAATCCGGAGCCGGCGGCCGGGCGAGCGCCGGCACCACCAGCAGTCGCGGAACACCTTGCCGTCGTCGCGGTAGTGGTTCCCGGTGCCCTTGCAACACCAGCACGGCGCCCACGGCCGCCAGCGCCAGGACGCCACCTTGACGGCGATGAAGACGACCACCGCGAGGGTGGCCAACACCCACCCAGGTGCCGAGGCGATCAGGTCTCTCACAGGCCCTCCCAGGGCGGTTTCGAGGGGTCGGGCCTGCGGGCGTGCTATCCGCAATCCCGCAGGTCACAGCGCCTTTAGGGCGCTAGCGGGCGCGCTATCGATAGCGCGCCCGCCCGCTATCAGTCCGCGATCTCGCGGGGCTTCGCGCCGGCGTCGAGAGCGGCCTGGAGGGTGTCCAGCCGCACCCCGTACTTCGTCCACCCGCGGCCCTCCGGGTGCGGGTTGCCGGTCCACATCCCGTCGAGCTTGCGGTGGATGCTGACCGTCTTCACGCCGGTGGCCTTCAGCGCGGCGCCCAGCGTAGTGACCGTCCAGTCGCCGTAGATTTCCGGACGCAACCGCTGGAGCCGGTCGACGATCAGCTCCGACCACAGGGCCTCCTCGCTGCCCGGCCAGACGGCGCGGATGTCGGCCAGCAGGTTGTACGCCTTCACCTTCGGGGCGGGTTCGTCCAGGTCAGGCATGGTGCCGGCGCCCTGCCGGTGCCGGATGGCGTGCTCGACGATGCGCTTCGCCGCCGGCCCGTCGACCTTGTACGTGCGGCACGACACCGGCTTGCCGAGGCCCACCAGCCAGCCCCAGCCGTAGTCCTCGTCACCGAACATCGTGGCGCGGATGCCCTGCTTGTACATGCTGGTGCCCAGCACCATGTCGTTCTCGACCTGGCCGGTGACCCGCAGGCAGAACCGCACGCCGGCGTTCGCGGACACGCCCTTGGGCAGGGAGTCCTTGTCGGGACGCTGGGTGGCCAGCAGCAGGATGATGCCGAGCGCCCGGCCCAGCTTGATGACCTTCTCGGCCAGGTCGCCGGCCTCCTTGCCGAACTCGCCGTGCGCGAACAGCTCCTGGCACTCGTCGATGAACGCGACAACCGGGTGAAGGCCCAGGTCAGGCATGCTGGCCAGCTCGCGGGTGACCTTGTTCTCGGGAGCCTTCCCGGCGCGGGCCATCCGCTTGATGACGGCGCCGCGGCGGACGCATTCAGTGCGCAGCCAGCGCAG
Source organism: Micromonospora maritima (assembly GCF_902825405.1). Lineage (GTDB taxonomy): Bacteria > Actinomycetota > Actinomycetes > Mycobacteriales > Micromonosporaceae > Micromonospora > Micromonospora maritima. The sequence continues at coordinate 4,121 of NZ_CADEAU010000004.1, forward strand.
CATCTCCAGCGCCTCTTCAACGGTGTCGTCGTCGGCGCCGGACCCGAACTTCGTGCAGATGGGCTCCAGCATGTCGAGGTCGCCGGTGCCCTTCAGTTCGTAGCCGATCAGCTCGGCTGTCGGGTCGAGGGAGGCGGCGAGCAGCGGCAGGCGCAGAGAGAACGTCTTCCCGGCACCGGGCATGGCCCCGAACAGCCAGTTGCGGTACATCAGCGACCCGTTGATCGGACGCAGCCGCGGGTCGGCTGCGAACGGGAACGGCTTGAAGATGTCCACCTTGGCACCCTTGAGCAGCGGCCACGGCGGCTGCTTCATCGCACTGGCGGGCTGGTAGCCCTGCCAGATGGCGAGCCGGCCCGGGTGGGCCTTCGGCATGGTCTCCGGCCACACCTGGTCGACCGGCACCCGCAGCCCGGACGCGAGCCGGGAGCGGCGCTCGATGACGTCGACAGCGTCCACGCCGGGCGGCAGGTCGACGACGGCGAGCTGGCCGGGCCCGTCGCGGTGGATTTCCTGCGGGAACGTGATCTGCTCGGGCTCCTTCAGTCCGGCGATGCCGCACGACAGGATCGCCGAGCGGACCAGCTCGGCGGTGAGCCGCCGGTACTGCGGCTTCACGACAGCGGGGCTGACGATCGGCTTGTCGGCGGGCCGCCCGTACCGCGCCAGCAGCGGCACGACAACCGCCGCGACGACGCCGCTGTACCAGCCGGGCGACACCGCCAGCACCACGCCGCCAACGAGCACGCCGGTGGCGCCTGCGCCGAGGACGACACCGCGGTACAGGCGTGTCGCCTTCGCCTCGCGGTGCAACTTCATCCACGCGTCGGGGTCGTTGCGGGTGGCAGCCTCCTGGCGTAGCGGTTCCTGTTCGAGGACGAGCCACCACTTGAGGAGCTTCCCGACGAGGCGGATGGCACCCCAGCACGCCCACAGGAGGGCGAGGGGGACGTACCAGAGCGGGGTGCGTACCGCGTGGTAGGCGGCGACGTGCCCGGCCCGGCCGGCGGTCTGCTTGACGGTGGGGGCGAGGTTTCCCTTGCGCAGGCCTGCGGGCACGATCGGGCGCCGCTCGGCGGGCTTGCCGACGATGGCAGCGAACACGGGCTTGCGTTCAGGCTGGTCGACGGGCGGGCCTTCGGGGGCGGGGGTGATGTCGACGGTCTCGTGGTCGTCGTCGTCCGGGTGCCGGGGGTGCGGGATGTGGTCGGTCATGGTGGTCAGTTCTCCTGGCTGGCGGGCTTGGGCCAGTGCCGCTGCACGGTGCGCTCGCTGACGCCGAGCTTCTTGGCGACCTGCTCCTGCGTCATGTCGGGGTGCTTGGCGCGCAGCGCGGCGACCCGCTCGGCGGTGGTCTGTCGGGTCTTGGTGTCGGGGCGGGTGGCGACCCGTCGGGTGATGCGCGTGGCGGGTGCGGTGGCGGCCACGGTGGCGGGCTGCCTGTCGGGCGCCCTGTCGGGCTCGGTGTCGGGTGTCGGGTGCGCCACGATGGCAGCCGGTGTCGGGTCAGGCTGTCGGGGCGATGGCGGGTTGACGGCGGCCGGCGTGTCGGGTCGGGTGGCGGGTTCGGAGGTCGCCACGACGAGCGCCTCCAGGTCGTCACCGTGACGCGCCGGCGGCGCCGCGATGGCGACCGGCGGAAGGTCGAGCGGCATCGTCGCCGCCAGAGCGCGCACCCGCTCCGTCGCCCGGCGGGTGTCGGCCAGCGCGTTGTCGATGGCGGCCTGCTCGTCGACCGTCATCTGGCCGACCAGCGGCCGACCGGCGAGCAGCCTCACCGCCGCCCGCACCCGGCCCGGCGCCGGACGATCCGCCCGTCGCTCGGCCAGCTTGCGCCGGCGGTCCCGGTTGTAGCCCTCCCACGCCCGCCGCGGGTCACGCTCGTAGTGGTCGATGCTCCACCGCTTCGCCAGCCACGCCCGCACCGGGAACGCCCGACGCCGCTGCGGGGAGAACTCCACCCCACCCTCGTCGATCAGGTCGGCGTCCTCGGCCAGCAGCTGCACGTGCTGGGCCCGCCGGGTGTGCAGACCCCACAGCCACGGCGACAGCAGCGACAGCAACGCGAACGCCACCGCCGCCGCCGTCGGCGCCATGCCCTCGCCGGCGAAGTGCGCGTAGTTGATGGCGGCCACCACGGCGGCGATCGTCCACGACGCGCGGCGCAGCGAAGCGGCGGTGGCGTGTGCCTTCAGCAGCAGCGCGTCGTGGGCGTGCCACTGCACGTACACCGCCACCGACTCCATGGCGATGGCGAACGCGACCGCGAACGTCAGCTTCGACGCCGCGTTCCACGCCTCGGGGGCGATGTGTTCGTAGGCGTAGGCGGCCTGCGCGTAGGCGGCACCGCCGTTGATGAGCAGCAGCGGGAGCACCGGGCGCAGCTTCGCCGTGAACTCGGCCCGCGATGCCCGACGCCGGTCGCGTCGCTCGGCCTGCTCGGCGCGGCGGGCCAGGTCGCGGCGGCGCTTCTCCTGCTCGTCGGCGATGGCCTGCTGCCGGGTGAACTCGGCGTCGGCGGCCTGCCGCTCGCGCTGGATCTGCGCCTCTACGCGGACGCGCTCCAGGTCGGCGCGGGCCTGCTCCCGGGCGGCCTCGGCCCGGGCTCTCTCCAGCTCCGGGTCCGCCGGAGCGCGTCGGAAGGTGATCATCGGTTCGCGGGCTCCTTGATGCGGAGGTCGGCGAGGGTCATGTCGGACGTGTGCTGCGGCAGCTCACCCGCCGGGCGCCGGGCGGGCACCACGGGGCGGAGCATCCACCGGTGTCGGGCGGTGCGGTAGCCGCGGCGGGCCAGCCGCCACGCACGGGGCGTCGCCCACTTCCCGGCGAGGATCAGCAGCACCAGGGCGAGCTGCACGGCGCGGGCGGCGGTCTTCAGCAGCCACAGCAGCATCTGCCAGGACAGGGCGGCGAGGAACGTGCCGGTGCCGCCGTTGCAGCCGCACTTGCCGTTGATCGTGCACATCAGCGGGCCGCCTTCGTGCAGGTCTTGACGTGCTCCTTCATGGCCTTCGTCAGCGCCTGCGGCGTGGTGCCGTCCGGGATGACGAGCACGCCGCACGCCTTGCAGGTCCAGAGGGTCATCGGGCCAGCTCCTTCCGGGCGGGCTGCGTCCGGCGCTGCTGCTGCGGCACCTGCCCGGCGGCCTGCGACGGCGCGGACGCGTCCGCACCCACCAGCAGGGACACCCCGGCGACCAGGAACGGGGCGACACCGGCGGCCTGCAACAGCAGCCCCGGCTCCCCGGCGGGCAAGTTCACGGCGACCTCCCACACGGCGGTGGTCAGACCGGCGCACACGACGTGGGCGGCGATGGTGCGGGCGTTCATCGGATCGACCTCCGGAGAGCGATGCGGGCGGTCAGGGCCGAGCGGCGCAGCGTGCGCAGCGCGTGGTCCTCGACGTCGTTGGTGGGCTGGGTGGGCCGGTCGAGCAGTCGCACGATCTGGTACAGCTGCTGGTCGACGACCTCGATGGCGCGGGCGGCCTGGGCGATGCGGTCGGCGGCGGTCTGCGGCGGCGCGGGACGCAGGCGGTGGATCAGGCTCACGACACACCGCCGATCACGCCGAGGTTGGTCAGCAGCGCACCCACGGCGAGGGGGGTCGCGGCGCCGACGATGCGGAACACGGCCCGGTTGATGCGGGCGGTGAGCCCGTCGGCGGGGCCGAGCATGCCCAGCGCGAGGATCAGGGCGGTGACGATGAGGGCGAGCATCACCGGTCACCACCCTGCGCGACCAGCACGAGACGGAAGCCGGAGCCGGAGCGGTACCGGTCGGGGTTGGTGCGGATCGCGGCGCGGAGAACGCGCCATCCGCCGTCCGTGCCCTCGGCGGTGTGGATGGGCTTGGCGGTCAAGTCGACGTTCATCAGGCCCTCGCAGTCGGGGGCGGTGCGAGCGTCGACGATCCGCTCCTCGATGCAGTAGGTGATGATGTCCATGGGTCGGACCTCCTAGCGGTCTGATCAAGGCCCCCGGCCAGCGGTAGGGTCGCCAGCCGGGGGCCGCTTTCGTGGCTACTTGCCCTTCGGGCGCTCGCTGCCGTGCGCCTCCCGTGGCAGCCCGCACTGGCCGAGCCGACCGGGCGCCACCTCCGTGACCTCCTTGCACTCCCGGGTGAACCGGCCGTCGAACGCGTGGTCGGGGCTGCTCATCTGGGTGGCCTCCTCGGTCTCGCTTGCGTGTTCGTGTTTCTGATGAGACGCTAACCCCACCGCAGGGCATGTGTCAACTGAGACAAGGAGCTGATAGCGTGACCGCCGTGGTTCGCCCCAAGACCGTCTACGACGACGAGCAGCAACGACTCCTGAACGTCGCCGTGGAGAAGGCCCGCGCCGCCGAGGTGGCCGAAGAGGAGGCGTGGCAGGCCATCAAGGCGGCCCGCGACGCGAAGGTGCTCGACACCGACCTGTGCGGCGAGGAAACACCGCCGAGGTTCAACCGGGCCACCCTCAACCGGAAGTTCGGCCCCCGCTCAGCCTGACCCCCAGACAGCACGAAAGCGGCCCCGCCAGAGCGCAATCGCTCCAGCGGGGCCGCTGTCTGTGCGCCCGTTCGCTACCGTGCCGGCCATGACCCGTTCCCGCACCCTCACCGCGGCCGTCCTGGTCGCCTTCGCTGCGTCCGGCTGCTCCAGCGACCGTGAGCCGGCCGCCGCGCCCACCAGCAGCCCGCCCGCCACCACTGCGGCGGCGTCCCCGTCGGCGAGCGGCCCGGACGTGTACGCGGTGAAGGCGTGCAAGCGGGCCGCGGACGCCCTCGATGCCGGCGGGAACACCCTCGACGAGATGGCGGCAGCCGCCTACGAGGCGCAGCAGTCCAGCGAGGAGAAGCTCGTGCGGGCGGGGGCGGCGTTCAGGGAGCGGGTGAGTGACGCGCAGGCCGCTCAGGGGGCCAGCGACGAGGCGGTGATGGAGGCGAACGCGGCAGCCGCCGCGCTGACGTTCACGGGCACGTGCGCTGAGGTCGGTCTGGTGAACTGACCCGGACATGCAGAAGCGGGCCCCGTCTCCGGTTGGAGGCGGGGCCCGCTTCTGTGCAGCGTGGGGGTCAGTCGGCGGTCACCGGGGTCTTCGACCCGATGCCGTTGTCCGACACGGCCGGCGCGAACGCCACCCCGGCGGCGGTCAGCCCTGCCAGCACCAGCACGATCCACTCCCCCGAGTCGAGGCCGCCGAGCACGGTGGTGGCGAGGGCCTGGAGGACGGCGAGGACGACCGCGACGGCGGTCTTGCCCCACCGGTACTCCGGGGCGATGGGGACGAGGTAGACGCCGGCGGCGGTGGCGGCGGCGATGCCGATCTGCACCCACTCCTCCGGGTCGATGTGGTTGTCGCCGCCGAGGGCGGCGTAGAGGGCGACGAGGACGGCGCCCGCCAGGGAGGCGAAGGCCTTGCCGTACTTCTCCATCAGGTCTCCTGGGGGATACGTGTCGGGCCGGCGGGCACGGTAGCGTCGCCGGTTGTGGCTGGGATGTCGCAGCTCCGCGAGGCGGGCTGGTTGTACGGGCCGTCCGACCCGTGGTTGCCGTTGGCGCTGGTCAGGTTGTTTGAGCACCGGGACGGCAGCGGCCGGTGGGAGGTGCGCCTGAACTCGCCCGCGCATGAGCCGTCGCAGGTGGCCGTGTTCGACGGCGAGGAGCCTGCGCGGGCGGAGTTGGGGCGGATCTACGCCGACGGTGAGCAGGACGGGCAGTGGCGGATCCGCCGGCCCGACGCCTACTAGTCGGGTTTGCGGGATCCGGCGCCCACCGGTTCGGTGGTGACCATCTTCCGCAGCTGCTCGACCTTCGCGTCGGGGTGCAGGATCGCCGCCCGCCACCGGCGCAGGGTGGCCGTCAACCCGGCCACGCTGTCGGACAGCTCACCGAGGTTGTCCTTCGTGGTGCGGACCTCGGTCTCCAGCTCCCGCACCCGCAGCTTCAACGGCTCCAACAGGGTGAGCGCGGTGTCGGTGAGCACGTCGGCGGCGTCGGCCCGGAACTTTCTGCGTTGCAGCAGCAGACCGATCAGCGCGGCCAGGCCCCCGCCCCCACCGAGCACCCCCACCACCGTGACGAGGATCGACGTCCACGCCGGCCCCGACGGCGGCGCATCTGCCGCCCACATCACCGGTCACGCTCCACCAGTAGCGGCACGTCTGCCATCACCCCCGACTCGGCGGCCCGGGCAACCCGCATGAGGTCCCGGCCGATCTGACCGACCCGCCACCACGCACCCACCGCCACACCCCCCACGAACGCGCCGGCGGCGGTGGCGGACAGGCCGGCGATGACGGCGAGCGCGATGGCGTACATGGTGGTGACGGAGCCGAGGACAGCGACGCCGAGCAGCTCCACACCCAGGGCCGTGCTGAGCTGCCCTTTCCAGGTGACGCCGACCAGGCCGACGACACCGGCGACGATCAGCCCGACCTCCCAGCCGGCCTGCACGATCGTCGGCATGGCGGACACGACCGAGGGGGGCCGGTACTCGGTGGCCAGCAGCGCGATCCCGCAGGCGAGGGCGGCGATGAGCACGGCCACCTCGAACGGGTGCCGGCCGGTGGTGATCTGAACCGGGCGCACTACCGGACCAGACGGGCGGCGAGTTCGCTGGCAACCTGATCGACGGTGGCGCCGCCGGCCGGGCCGGGCTCACCCCGGTCACCCTTCGGCCCCTGCGGACCAGCCGGACCCTGCGGGCCCGGATCGCCCTTCGGCCCGGGCGTCGCGCCCGCGAACCGCCTGATGAACAGCACCTGCACCCGGATGTACGAGTCGGCGTCGTAGACCCGTCCGTCCGACACGACGCCGAGGGACGCCTCGGCCTTCTTCAGCGCGGCGGCGGTCCCGTCGCCGTACGCCCCGTCGATGGTTCCCGGGGTGAACCCGATGTTGTGGAGGGCGTACTGGAGGGCGCGGACGTTCTCGCCCCGGTCGCCGTACTTGCAGAACATCTGCGTGATCCCTTCTGCCGGGGCGGGGCCGATCTGCCAGTCGGCGCCGCTGTCGGCGGCGGCGGTGTGCACGGTGCTGACGTGGATGTGCGTGTCGTGCGGGTCGGAGCCGCTGTACGAGGACCACCGCCACCCGTAGTTGGGGCCGGTGATCCGCCGGTTGGAGATGATGTAGCCGATCCGCGGGTCCCTGCTGGCCCGGAGCTGCTCGGCGACCTTGTGCGCGTCGAGGCCGAGGTTGGGGGCGTGGGGGAAGTCCCTCGCGCAGACGACCGCGGTGGCGCCGAGCGCGCTGTAGAAGTGCGGGTAGTGGTCGGAGGTCGAGGAGTGGGCGCTGTCGGCGATCGACCCCCACGACGCCGCCGACGTGGCCGGCGGCACCGCCCTCGGGTAGGTCGCCCGGATCTGCTCGTTCAGCCGATCCAGCGAGCGGACCGTCCGCCACGGCTGGCCCTTGCTCCACATGCGGATCTCCCTCGCCATCAGCGGCACCGTGGCCTCCTAGAAGATGGGGACGCCCGGCCGCGCGTCCGGTGACACCGCCGGAGCCGACGGTGCCGGTGCCAACGCCACCGACCAGACGGTCACCTCGGTCTGCGTCTGGTTCGCCGTCAACGTCCGGCCGTAGGTGCCGGCCGCCAGCGGGGCGGACTCGAACACGGCGACGGTGATGTCCTGCCCGCCGGCCGCGTTGCTCGCGGCGTCCCACCGCTTGGTGTCACCCCCGGAGCTGGACCAGGTGGTGGGGGTGCCGGTGTTCGCGTGCCGGCTCATCACCATGGTGAGCAGGACCCCGCCGTCGGGGACCGCCACCGACGGCGCCGTGTGCACCGTCCCATCGGTGGAGCTGGCCGCCGACGCCCACGCGGCGAGCGGTGTGCTGGTGTGCAGGCCCCGGTAGGCGCCGACCCATCCGGCGTTCTTCCGCGCCGACGACAACGTCCACGCGTACGTGGACGGCTCCGACGCCGCAGTGCGGGTGTACGCCTTGCTGGTCAGGTTGCTCGTGTCGGTTTGCGTGCCGAGCAGCGTCAGGGCGGGGTCGGTGGTAGTGACCGTCGACCCGATCCACCCCATGAACCCGACCAGGAAGTCCCCGTTGACCGTCCCGGACGGCTTGGCCACGGACAGGCTGGTGATCGACGTCGCGTTGAGGGTCTGACCGGCCGGCGGAACGAAGCTGATCCCGCCCGTGACCGGCGGCGGCGCGTTCTCTGCGGCGATCAGCGCGGCGAGGGTTTCCTCCTCGACGACGCGGTTCTGGGCGATGATGTCGTCCCCGCCGACGTGGAACCAGGTGCCGGTGAGCGCGTCGTCGGCGTGCAGCACCTGCACGAACGAGCGCATCCAGTCCGCGCAACCGGTGCCGCCGGGGTCGGTGGACACCCGTTCGGCGCCCCACTCGGCGATCAGGTAGGGCTTGCCGACCTGCGCGGACATGTCCCGGCACAGTTTCAGCATGTCCGCCGGATCCCGGTACGAGCTGGACGACTCGTTGTAGACGTCGAAGCCGATCGCGTCGATGCCGTACGCGGCGTCCGCCGGCCACCACGTCGCCGCCGGGTTGGCGTTGTGCTCCCACCAGTAGTGGGTGAACACCGGCGCGAGGGTGATCCGGGAGCGGGCGGGGTGCGATTCGAGGGTTTGCACCAGCTCCAGCCAGCGGGACCGGAACACCGCCGGCAGCGGGTCCCCGCTCGTCTGCTGCTCGGGTTCGTGCCAGTAGGTGAGGATCAGCCGCTGCCCGGACGGCATCGCGTTGAGCCAGGTGGTGACGGCGGCGAGGTCCCAAATCTTGAACGACAGGTGGGGGACGGCGCCGGCGGCGACGATCGGGCCGAGGACCGTGCCCGACCAGGACGGCAGGGTTTGCGTGCTGCTGCGGAACACCCGCACGGCTTCGGTGCCGGGGTAGCGGGCGAGCATGGCTTCGACGGACAGGGTGCCGGGGCACCAGCCGAGCATCATGGGCGTGTGCCTCCCGGGCTATAGAGTTGTGGCCGTGAATGACCTGGTGAAGGACCCAGCGCCCGCAGTCGGGCAGGTGTGGCGAGGCGTGGAACACGGCAGCCTGTTCCGGGTGCTGCTGGTGCACGATGGGAAGGTGACCTTCCAGGTCATGCACCAGGGCAATCCGCAGAACGAGGACTGGCTGCCGGTCGGGCAGATCCACAGCCTCCCGCTCGAGCGGTGGCTCAACGGCTACCTGGAATTCGGGTGGCTGACCTGATCCGTCAGTAGGCCAGGGCCTGCACGGTCAGCTTGCTACCGGCGGTCGTCGAACCCACCTGGATCACATCCACCGTCAGATACGACGTCGGCCCCCACGCCGACACCGCGAACGTCGAGGCCACACCCGAGGACCGCTGCCCGGTCGCGATCGTCGGACGGTTCCCGGAGGTGAACGCCTCCACCCCATCCACCTTCAACGTCACGATCAGCGAGCTACCGGCCGGCGTGGAACCACCCACCGACGCCACCACACCCCGCAACGTCAGCGTCTTCCCCGTCGGGTTGTAGATCCGGTACACGCCCGTACCGACCGTGGCCGTGTCCTGCGACCACGTCGGCATCAACGCCTGCGGCGGCGACGCCGCGAACGCCGCGAAGTCGTCCGCCGTGTCCTGCGCCAAGGTGGCCACCGCCGACAGCGTCCCGGCCAGACGCGCCTGCACCAACGCCCGCGGCCCACCACCCGCCGACGCCCACAGCTCCGTCACCCCGTCCGGGCCCTGGAACGGCGGGATCGTCCCCGGCGCCCGACCGTCCGACCCGTCCGACGACGTGATCGTCGTCGCCGCGACGCCGCTGCCGTCGAGCAGATCGGTGACCTGCGTGCCGCCGGTCTCCGCGTTGTAGAACGCCACCTGCACGGCGCCGACGATCTGCGCCATGCCGTCGTTGCCGTCCACCCCGTCCTGCGTGGTGAACGTCCAATCGGCGATCCCGCCGGCGAACCAGTACCGAGCCATGCGAATCGAATCCCTCTCAGGAGGCGGCGTGGAAGGTCAACGAGCCGTCGAGGGCCCGGCTGTCAGTGACGCCCCGACCCAGCGGCGCCTCGATGTACACCCCGCCGGCGGTCGTCGCCTTCAAGCGCACCGACTCACCCGACGCGGATCCGTAGAACGCCTGCCCCGGCACGTCGAACGTCGGATAGCAGCCCGCCGGCAGCTGCCCCACCTTCACCGACGCGCCCGCCGGGATCGACGTGCTGCGGGTCACGTTCACCGCCATCACGACGGTGCCGTTGCGCCGCTGTACCCGGTTCAGCGCCGCCGTCCAACCCGACGACAGCGACAGCGACAGCAGCCCCGAATCCTCGGCCGTGGCGCTCCAGCCCGTGCCGTTCGACAGCAGGTACTGGCCGGTGTCGGTGCGGAACACCACCCGACCTGGGCTGGGCGGGGGCATCGTCGCCGCCTTGCACAAGATCATGCCGTCTTCGCCGAGGTACCAGCAGCGGCGCACCACATCCGTCGACGCGAGGGTGGTGGCGTTGTTGACCACCGTCACCTCAGCCAGCGGCAACTCCCACCAACCCGACGTGCCCGTCGCGTTCGTCGTCGCCGGCGCACCGGCCCCCGGGGTGCCCTGCACCACCTGCACCGACACCGAGTAGTCCGACCGGTTCAGCCGCAACACCACCAGGTCGATCCGCGTGCTGCCGGACGTGTTCGCGGCGAGGGTCTTCGAGAACTCCGACGCGTCGTTCTGCCAGAAGTAGCCCTCCACCACCGCCGACTTGCTCGCCCGCACGAACACCTGCCGCGTGCCCGTGCCGTTGGCGTACACCACCGACGAGTCGTCCGGATGCCCGTGCACCCCCGTGGCCGTGCCACGGCCGAGGATCAGCTCGTGCTGCCGCTGCGTCACCCCCGGATTCGGGGCGTAGGACTCCGCCATCAGATGGTCTCCAATCGGTCGAGCCTGCGGGCCAGATCACGGGTGGTACGCAGCCACAACGGATCAGCCGACGCTTCCTGGGTGCCGACCAGCGCCGTAACCGTCTCCCCCGCCTCCGGGGTCACCTGCAAATGCACCGACCGGACGACGTCGGCGACCTCCACCCCGAACCCCAGCTCGATCGACACCCGGTCGCCGAGCTGGTAGTGCACGCCGTACCGCTGGTCCGTGGTGTCGACGGTCACCGACGACAACCGGGCGGTCGCCGCCTCCGTGACCAGCGCCGCATCACCGGCCTGATCCAGCTCCGTTGTGCTGCTGGTGGTGTCGTCTGACTGCCGCTGGTCGACGAACGTTTCCATCCGCTCGTAGTGGGTCACCGCCGCCGTGTCGGTGCGCTCCACGATCACCCGCGACGTGCCGACGTCCTTCCCGCCGACGACCGCCACGGTGGCGGTCGGCAGGGCCGGCTCGTAGGTGTAGGCGCGCAGGTTGCCCAGGCCGCGGGAGAACCGCACCGTCCCGGCCAGGTTCTGCGGCTGGTAGACGTCGAACAGGATCTGCGATCCGGACTGCCGGGTGCGGAACCCCAACCCACCACCGGCGAGGGCCGCGGCGCGCAGCGCGTCGTTGAGCGGCTCGAACCGGGTCCCGAACTTGACCACCGAGCCGAGCCCAGCGCCGGCGCCGAGCGCCAGCTGCGGGATCCGCCTCGCGGTCAACGCGCCCGGGCCAGCGTTGAGATTCACCAGAGAGCGGATGATGTCGCCGGCCTCGTCGGTGGCCGTCCACCGCGCCGACGCTGTCTGCGCTGTCGCCGCCGCCGACGGTGTCGGGTAGGTGATCCGGGCGGCGAGGCGCGCGAGGTCGTCGGCGAACCGCACTGTGATCGTGCCCGGCCCGGAGTTCTGCCCGTCGACCGACCACTCCTCCGCGCCCGGCTGCTCGATCGGACCCGCGCAGAAGATCACCCCGTCGCGGATCACGACCACCCGGCGCAGCCCGTCCACCTCCGTGCCCGCGACCTGGGCGTGCAGGGCATCCGACGCCGGGGCGGTGAACGACCCGCTGGCCGGCTCGTTGAACCGCAACGTCACATCCAGGCTGGTCCAGTTGGTGATCGGGTCCCCGACCAGGTTCAGGTTCCGGTCGGTGACCAGAATCGCGATCCCGTCCGGTGTCATCAGAGGCATCCGCTACGCCGTTTCGTATCGAGGGACGTAGGACAGAACCACCCGGGTCGCCGAGGTTGCCCCGGTCACCGCGAACGTCACGTCGTTGCTGCCTGGCTGCAAACCCCACATCACGGCGCCGGGCCAGTTGAGGTTCCCGGTCCAGTTCTCACCCGCCGGGCCTCGGACCTGCGCCGTCTCCGTGGTGATCGTGGCGGTCTGGCCGGCCGTGAGCGTCGCCGTCAGGGTGAACGCCCTGCCGGTGGTGTTGTTCGTCGCCGTGATCGCCGTCGCCGGGCCGGTGATCGACCACACCGGCCACGCCTCCACGTCACCGGCGTTCGTCGCCGTCGTCGCACCGAGAACACTCGACGGGCTGACCGTCATGTACGGGTTCAGGTACGACGCGCCGGTGGCCTGCTGATACGGCAGGGACACCGGCTGCGTCGACCGCCAGTACGGGTCCTCACAGAACAGCGACAGCACCACCTGCTCGTGCAGGAACCCCCAGCCCGGCTCCCCGGTGAACCCGCCGTCGTAGTAGGCGCGGATCTCACGTGCGGTGCCGTCGGGGCGCATCACCCGCAACGTGCCCGGCCCGAGACGCCGCGTCGAGGTGAACGCCGACGCGAGCATCCGGTACATGGCGACCAGCTCCAGGTGCGAGTTCGCCGACATGAACAGCGGCCACGTGATCGGGCGGGCCTGCGGCTGAATGTGCCGCACCCGCACCCCGCCACGCGGGTGCGGGTCGCTGACCAACTCCACCGGCGCCGCGCCGAGCCCGGCCCGCCCACGAGGGGTGAACCAGCCCAGGCTTGGCGCGTCCAGCGGGATCTCCCGCCCGTCGGGGGTGATCCACGAGTAGCGGGGGATCCGGGTGTCGGTGTCCGTGGTGATGACCCTGGGCGGGGTGTCCGGCTCGACCACCACCACCGGGGGGACCAGAAGCGGCATTTAGCGCCTCCTCCCTGCCCTGGCTTGCAGTGCCTGCCTGTGCAAGACGGCCTCCACCGAGGCCACCGTCGCCCGCTCGTTGTGCAGGTGGATGTGCGTCTCCCCGCCGCTGCCGGCGAGGACGTCGAGGTCGGCCGGGTGCAGTCGCAACCTCGCCTCACCGTTCGGCGCACCGAAGATCGGCTCACGGCGGCCTGTGAAGTTCGGCACGATGTTGTAGCCCGGGCGCAGCACCCGCAGCCCGCCGTCGTCCATCGCCGCGTGGATGTGCGCGTTCCCGCCCGCGAAGTTGTGCTGCTGCCACACCGCTCCCGTGTAGGTGTGCGGGCGGCCGTTGAGCAGGTTCAGGTCCTGCCACGGCGTGATCAGCTCGCGCACCCGCGAACCGAACGTGGCGTGGATGTACTCCGCCCACGCCCGCACCGGCGCGATGTCGACGGCCCGCCCCGACGCGTGATACGACGTGTTGCCCGTGAGCGTCGTCGCCCCAGGCCGCAGCCCGGAGATCAGCGGCACGTTCCCGAACCGGGACCGCAGCGACCCCAGCACGGCGAGGATCCCCGACCGCAGCCCACCCGCCCCGACAGACCCGCCGCCACCGGAGCCGAAGAACTCACCGACCAGCCGCTGCACCTTCTCCAGCGCCAGGTCCTTCATCCGGCCCGCCGCGCCGGTCACCGTCGCCGCCAGCGGGTTCCGACCGAACCGGGCGGCGATGCGCCCCAACCCCAGCCGGTTCGTCAACCACTTGCCCGGCCCGGCGAGCAGCGACCCGAACCCGTCGCCGACGCCCCGGCCGTCGCCGTAGCCGTCGCCGAGGTGGTCGGCGTTGTCCCGGCCGGTGCCCGTGCGGGCCGACTTCGACGGGCTACTACCGCCGCCGCCCCAGCGGATCTCCGGGATGCGGTCCTTCACACCGACCTTGCTGGCCAGCCAGTTGATCGACCCGATGATGCCCTTGTTGAGCACCTGGTCGACGACGAAGCGCACCGGCGCCGACGCCGCCTCCTTCACCTTGTTCCAGGCGGCGGCGATAGCACCGACCCCGGTGCGGAACGCCGGCGCGACGGTCTTGGAGATGAACGAACCGAGCGCCGAGAACACCGGCTTGATCCGCTTGTTCCACGCGTCCGAGATGCTGCCCACCACCGCGGCGAACACCGGCTTGACCACGTTGTTGTACAGGAACCGGATCACCGGGAACACCACGGTGGTCAGGTACATGCGCAGCGCCGCCAACGCGATCTGGATGACCACCCAGGCGGCCTTGACCGCCCACGAGATTCCCGCCCAGGCCGGCTTGAACACGTTGTTCCACAGGAACATCACGTACGGGGTGACGACGTTCTTGAAGTACCAGACCAGCGCCGACACGGCCGGCTTGATGATGCTGTTCCAGGCGTACGACACCGCCACCTGGATGCCCTTCCAGGCGCCCTGCACGATGTTCCGGAACGTCTCCGACTTCTGGTAGGCCACCACCAGCGCGGCGCCGAGCGCCACCAACCCGATGATGATCAGACCGATCGGGTTCGCCGCCAACGCCGCGTTGATGATCCACTGAACGGCAGCCCACGCCTTCGTCACCGCCGACACGATCCGGATCTGCGTGATCCACGCGACCAGCCCACCGGCGGCCTGCACCGCCAGCACAGCGGCGTGGGCCTGCGTCACCAGCAGCAAACCACCCATCGTCGCCGCCAGGGCCTTCGCGACCGTCTCGTGCTCCCGGAACCAGCCCACCACCGCCAGCGTCGCCCCACCGAGCCGCTCCAGCGCACCCTTCACCCGGTCCCCGGCGCCAGCCACCCGGCCCATGAAGTCCTCGTTGCTGCGCAGCTTGTCGACCAGGTCCGTGGCCCGCGGCAGCACCTCACCACCGATGACGTTCACGAACCCGGACTGGAGGCTGCGGATGAACCCCTGGATCCGCGACTGGTCGGACTGGTCTGCGATGCCCTTCGTGGCACCGGCGACCTTCCCAAGGCCGTCGGTGGCCGCCGAGACGTCCAGCCGCTTGAACGCGTCGCCGAGGTCTTCCCACTGCGTGCCGAACAGGGCCACACCGATACGGTTTCGCTCCAGCGGGTCCTTGGTCTTGTTCAGCTCCGACACGACCAGCCCGAACGCGGCCTTCGCCGCCGGCCCGCCCGCCGCGAGGTCGACCGCCATGCCCTTGGCGTCCATGCCCAGGGCCTTGAACGCCTCCTTGGTCGACTTGCTGCCGTCGATGGCCCGGATCGAGAATTCCTTGATCGCATCCGCGGCCAAGTCGCTGTTGCGGGCACCGCCGGCCAGCAGCTGGTTGATGACCCCCAGCGCCGCCGGCCCATCCAACCCGAGCTTGCGGAACTGCACGCTGTACTCGGTGAACGTGTCGAGCAGGTCGCCGCCCTTGTCGGCGCCCGACTGCAAGCCCTTGGTGATGATGTCCAGCGCGGCCTGCGCGTTCGGGGCCAGCCCGGCGCGCAGCATCGACGACACCGCGGCGGTGACCCCACCGACGTCCTGGTCGAACACCCGCGCGATGTCCAGCGCGCCGGCGGCGATGTCCTTCAGCACCGGCACCGACGCGTTGCGCAGCGACGGCACCGCCTGTACCACCTTCGCGATGGCGTCGTTGACGGTGCCCATGCTGTCGCCGTAGTTCTTCGCGTACAGCTCACCGGCGGCCTTGCCCAGCTTCGCCGAATCCGCAGCGGTCAGGTTCAACTGCGCGCGGAGCCGGTCGTTGGCCGCACCCACATCCAGCGCCCCGCTGATCGCCCCCGAAAGCGCCGTGCCGATACCCGCCGCCGCGAACGCCGCCGTCACCGCGGTGGCCATCCGCCGGCCGAACGACTCCCCGGCCTCCTCACCGGCCGCCGCAGCAGCCGACGACGCGTCGATACGCCGGATCCGCTTGTTCAGCTCCGGCTCGAACCGGTCGGTCTTCGGCATCACCTCGACGTACGCGGTCCGCAGGACGGTCACGACCTACCCCCGCCCCGCGGCGCGACCGCGCCGTTCTTCACCGCCGCCGGCACCAGATGCGGCTTCGGGTCGTGGTCCTCACCGCCGGCCTCGACCAGCCACCCGTACCAGGCCGCCGGACCCCAGCCGACAAGGAACGTCACCGACCGCGCCTGCCGGTCGTACACCCGCTCCACCTGGATGTTGCGGCGCAGCGTCCCGGTCTCCTTCGGCGCCAGGCGGCGGGCGTCCCGCCGGATCGCGTTCGCGACCTGCCGGACCTGCTTCGCCACCTCCGGAATCTGGGAGATGGCGGCGAGGACCTCGGGGCGCATGCGCCCACGGTCAGCCAGCATCGCCGCCACCCCCTGATTCAGATGTCACCCGCCCGGATCGCCTGCTCCCGCGCCCGCAGCCGCTCCTCCTCCGCCCGGTCGGCGGCGGTCAGCGGCGCGGACAGCCACCGGTCCAACCCGAGGAACCCGCACCCGTCCGCGCACCGGTCGGCCGTGCACTTCTCCCCGTGCTCCTGCTGCTCCCGCAGGTGCACGAACACCAGATTCAGCAGCAGCCGCGACGACAGCCGGTTCAGCCAGCCAACACCTGGTCGACCGGGGTCATGCCCGGCCAGACCGGGGGTACGGAGGACGAGGACCTCGAAGGCGTCGAAGTTGGCAGCGGCCCACCAGCAGAGGCGGGCCGCTGCTCGGTAGGGCGTCCACCCTGCAACTCGAACAGGGCCATCGCGAGCCGGATCAGTTCTTCCAACGGCACCGAGTGGCTCACGGCGAGCCGGTAGAACCGCTGGAACTCCGACGGGTCCGCCGGCCGGGTCTCCCCGTCGACCTCCCGCTCCGGCACCGTCAGGGAGCAGCGCACGGCCTCCCACAGGGCCGCCATGCCTTCCGTCTGCTCGATCTTCTCGCTGGCCGCCGCGCCGAGCTGAAGCATCAGCATCGGCGGGATCTCGCCCTTGACCTCGAACCGCTCGCCGCAGAACTCGAACGTGTCCGGGTCGGTGTAGGCGCGCGCCTCCCGCTGCGCGGCACCGAACGTGCCGAGGTGCGCCATCCGTCACACCCCCTGCGCGAGCGGGCCGGACGTCCACCGCTTGTACGGGGTGGTCAGCACCGCCGGGTCGGGCAGCTCCACCGCGAACTCACACGGCAGGCCCGCCTTCGTCTCGTACGTGCCGCGCGCCACCTCGACCGAGCCGACGTTGAACACCTGCGGCCAGACGATGACCTCGTCGTCCTCCAGCGACTGGAACGCCAGCATCACCCGCACCTCGGCGCCGACCAGCGGCGGGACGTACGTGTTCAGCTTCGTCGCGCCTGTGCCGGAGGTGGTGATCGTGCCGCCGTTCATGGCGAGCTTCCAGTTCAGGTCCGACAGGTGGTTCATGGTGAACGCCACCCGGCCGGTCTTCCCGGTGGTGACGGTCCGCACCGGGTAGAGGCTCTCGGCGACGGTGATGTCGGAGGTGTCCGTCGACTCGGTGTACGTCATGCCCTCGTCGGTCGCGCCGACGTCCAGCCAGTTCGTCCACGTCCCCGTGATCTTGCTGGTGGCGGCGGTGAACGTCGGGATCGTCGTGCCGAGCGGCGCGTACCGGATGATGCCCGGCCCGGTCTTGATCTGCCCGGGGGCGATCGTGTTGGTGGCCATGGCTCAGCCCTCCTTGCTGCTCTTGGCGACCGTGGTGGCCTTCGCCGGCGAAGAATCACCGGTCACGTCGGCGGTCGCCTGCTGGGCGGCCTTGGTACCGGCTCCGGACACGTAGTCCTGCCAGCCGTTGGACTCGACGAGGTCGGCCGGTACCGTCTGCCCCTTGCGGAAGGCGTAGACGCCGCGGCCCGGCTCGCCGAACTCGATGTCGCTGGTCGCGACGAACTCGCTCACGATGCCTCCGGGAAGACGTTGAAACTTGCCTGGGTGATCACCCTGGGCCTGGCGGACGTGTCGTCCGGGGACCAGAGCATGGAAACCGGGATGGACAGGCCGGTGACCCGACCGCCCACGATGGGGCCGAGGAACCCCCACAGCGCCGCCTCGCCCGCTCGGGCCAGCGCCTTGGTCTGCGATTCGGTGCCGCCCCACCACTCCACCTGGTACTCGGGGAAGCCCTCCCACGGCCACGGCTGGGTACCGCCGAGGCTGCTGATCCTCACCGCCGGGCTGGTGCCCGCGGCGAGTTTGGTCCCCACCCGACCCCCGTGCAGCGGGACGAGGGTCGGGTGGGAGTTCAGGTAGTCGACGAGCGCCTGGTCGACGTCAGGTAGCGGCATGTCAGGCCCCCTGCTCGACGCGCATCAGCACCGCCTCCAGGTGGTGCAGCACGTTGCGGCGTTTCCACCGCTCCACGTCGCCGTCGATCTCGTAGGTGGCGCCGTCCCACACCACCCGGTCCGTCGCGACCAGGTCGGCGGACGGGCCGACGATGAGCCGCCACCGGGTGACGGTCTGCTGCTGGTTGACCACGTCCTCAGTGCTGGAGACCGGCTGCACTTCCGCCGGCCACGTCGCCTGCTCCGGGTTGTCCCAGTCGCGTTCCTCGTTGCCGTACGGGCCTTCCGCCAGCGGCGCCCGCAACCGTGTGACCTGGTCGTGCAGGATCACCACGACCCCCTCCTCACGGTCTCGTCACCACACCTCCGGAGGGTCGCGCCAGCACAGCCGCAGGCCGGGCCACCGCCCCGGCGTCGGGGCGTGGCACCCTCAGGCCCGGCATCGACACACCGGCCGCGCCGACGAACACCGGTACGTCGAGCCCGTCCGGGGACACCTCACCGGCCCACACCACGGCCGGGACACCCACCTCGACAGGCACCACCACACCGGCCGGGTTGAGGATCGCGCCGAGCAGCACCGGATCACCCAGCACCACCGGCGCAGACACACCATCGGGGGCGACCGCCCCTGACCAGCCCACCGCCGGCCCGCCGGTCACCACCGCCACCGACAGGCCATCCGGCGCCGACACAGCCGACCAACCGGCCGCCGGCGCTCCCACAGCAGCCGAAACAGACACGCCGTCAGGGGCCACTGAGAGCGCCCAGGAGACGCCAGGAGACCCCAACGCCACCGGAGCAGACACCCCGCCCGGGGAGACGCTCAGAGAACCGTCCACGGCCGGTGAGCCAACCGAGGTCGGGACCGCCACGCCGCCCGGTGCGGTGACCAGGGTGCCGTCCACCCCAGGCGCACCGACAGCCACCGGCGCCGACATACCGTCGGGGGCGACCGTCGCGTCCACCGACGCCGCCGCCAACTCCACCAGCACGCCGATCATCGACCCGGTCACATCCGAGCCGACACCCTCACCGCCGTACGCGCCAGCCGAACCAATCAGCCGGTACGCGGCACCCATCCGCACGTTCGCCGAACTGGTCACCCGCGACGTCGCCTGATCGACCACCTCGGTGTACGCGGCGTTCGGCGACAGGTTCGTCGGGATCGTCCCCGACGCCACCCGCACATGCGCCACCGCCGCCAACGCCGACCCGGCACCCACACCCGACAGCGTCGGCAACGTCACCGACGTGCCTGACGCGGTCGCCGTGGCGGCCTGAGCCACCGACGACGCATCCCGGAAGACGACGATCTCCCAGCCGCCCGTCACCGACCCGTTGTTGCTGATCGTCGGCGCGCTGTCCCCCGCCTGCAACACCCGCGACCAGCCGTACATGCGGCTCGCGGAGCCCTCCGTCACCGGCCACGAACCGGGCAGCGCCGTCCACCCGGCCGGGGTGGACATGTTCAGCGTGCCGCCCGACACGTGCCCGACCAGCACCGCGACGTCGCCCGCCGCCCAACCCGCAGGCAGGGACGTCGCGAAAGACGTGCTCGTAGCGGACCCGGTGTTACCTGAGGTGGCACCGACGTAGGAGACCGCCACGACGACCTCCCGGTCAGCCCACCTTCAGGATCTTCGGGTTCGCCGCCGGCCAGGTCACCGTGACCGTGCCCGTGCCCGGCTGGATCGGCAGACCGGTCCCGGTGTCGTACCAGGCGATCACCCGCTGCGCCGACGCCGCCACATCCGCGCCGCCCGTCACCGCGCTCGACTGGAACAGCAGCAGCCCGTGGTTCGTGGCGTTCGCCGTCGCGCTGATCGTCGTGTCGTCGGCGTCGAACACCCCGCCGGTCACTGTCTTGTTCGCCAGCGCCGCCGACGTGCCGTTGATCGTCGCGCCGGCCGTGGTCACGTCCGAGACGAACTTGTGCGCCGCGGAGAACGTGTAGCCGCGCACGAGCGCCACCTTGATGACCGCCGTGTCCAGATCGATCGACCCGTCCATCAGACCCTCGGCCAGGCCGGTGAAGTACCCGTTCGCCATCTCAGCCCCTCACCGTGCTGCTCGTCCACGACCAGTCAGGCTCCGGGAAGCTGAACTGCGGCTGACCGGCCACGCTGTACGCCCGCCGCGCCGCCGCCAGGATCTCCGCCCGACGCGCCCGATCCCCGAACTGCACACTCGTCGCCCCGACCGTCTCCGCGTTCGCCGACGTCGGGTTGTTGTAGACCATGGCCGCCAGCTCGACTGCCCACGCCCATAGGTCGTCCGGCACCGGATCCGGCCACACCGTCAGCCCGGTCGCGTCCCGCAACCAGCCCGACACCGCCCGCCGGATCCGCGTCGCCGTCTCCAGGTCGACCTCGGGAACCTGCAACCAGGACGGCAGGTCCCCGAGGTCGAACAGATCAGCCACCGCAGATCAGCCCTCGGAACGGCCGCGCCGACCCCGGCCCGAACCCGAACCGGAGCTGCCGCCGTCGCCGCCCGCCGGAGCGACCATGCCCGACTGGATCGCCGGGTCCGCCGAACCCGCCGGCGACGTGCGGCCCTCCACCTCGGCCGGGTCCAGCATCACCGACGCCGAACCGAACCGGGCGTCCCGGGCGGCCAGGAACGCCGCGAACGGCGACCCGTCCGCCAGGTCGTCCTTCGACGCGAACGCGCCGTGCGCCTCGCCCCGCTTCACGTCCGCCTCGTTGGTCAGCTCCACCCGGTCGCCGCGCAGCGCGGTCCGGTGCAGCCCGTCGGCGTCGGTGTACCAGAAGCTGCCGTGCTTGATGACGTGCTCCGCCATGCCTCCGCCCCCCTCAGCCGTTGAGTCCGGTGATCTTGCGGATGCTGTACGGGTTCGTGACGTACATGACCGGCCGGACCGAGGACTGCACCCACGTGCGCTGGGTGGCCTGCTCCCGCCACGTCTCGCTGCCCAGACCCTGCTCGACCCGCAGCTCACCGACCTGCCCGCGGGCCACCGCGTACGCGGTGCCGTTCGGCACCCGGTTCGACGGGTACACCTCGATGTCGAGCGAGTCGAGGACCTCGTTCAGCGCCGACCCGTACGTGATCGCCAGGTCCATCCGCTGCTTCGGGTTCACGATCCACAGGTCGTAGGTGACGCCCAGCTCGTCGGTGTCGGCCAGGTACTGCGCGTTCGCGAAGTCCGCCGCCGGCCAGCCCGAGTTGTTCGTCTGGCTGGAACCGCCGGTGACGACCGTCGACCAGTTGTGGCCGGTGAACGTCAGCGCCCCACCGAACGACGAAATCGCCGCCTCCAGGGTCTCGATCGCCCGGGTGTTCACCTTCTTCACGATGGTGTTCGCCAGCTGCGTGACCTGGTTGTTGAAGAACGCCACGTCGTTGCGGTCGCGGGCCTCGTCGGTGACGAAGAACTTCCCACCCCACTTCTCGACCAGGGCGACCTTCGGCACCGGCCGCTGCGACCCGACCACCGGGAACTCGTCGCCCGGGCCGACCCGCTCGACGTCCCGGTCGGTGTACAGCTCGTTCGTGGTGGCCTGGTCGTAGATGACCGCCCCACCCGACACCGAACCGGCGTTCGTGTTGAAGATCCGATCGACGATGAACCGCTGGAGCGTCAGGTCCATGATCCGACGGGTGATCCGCGTCGGCTGCGACAGCGCGGTGTCGACGGTGAGCACGTTGCCGCTGAGCGTCGGAGCGGCCAGCGGGTACGCAATCTGCTGCGTGGGCATGTGACTGGTCCCTCCTTCCTCAGAGAAGCGCGATGATCGCGTCGTTGCCGGAGGTCGCGCCGGTCATGGCGATCCCCACGGCGATGCCGGAAGCGATCGTGACGGCCTGCCCGTTCGAGCCGACCTCCACCCGGGCGCCCGCGGCGATGGTGCCGCCGGCGGTCACGGGCACGACGAAGCCGGAGCCCCGCAGGACCCCGACCTTCTCGCCCGTCGCCGCGTCGTAGGCGGCGACACCGAAGGCGGCGCCGGCGGCGGTGGCGTGCGCGACGGAGAAGTTGCCGTCCGACTGCCGGTTCGCCGAGATGTTCACGAACCGCTTGCCGGTCACACCGGCGGTCGCGTGGCAGGTGATGCGCCGTCCGGGCTCGTAGAACGGAATGGCTTCGTTGGCCACGGGTCAGCCCTCCACGCGGGCCGAGGCGCCCGCGAACCAGTAGTCGGGGGAGTCGGCCGGGTCGACCGACTTCGGGGCGTCGGCGTCGTAGCCGAGCGCGTTCACCGGCACCCGGTTCGCCGGCAGCGAGTCCAGGTCCGCCTTGGTGCCCTCCGGGTCCTTGTCCCAGGCCTGCACCCAGTGCTCACGCCGCGCCGGGGAGATCTTCCCCTCGGCGACGGCCGCCCGGATCGTGTTGTCCCGCTGCTCCCGCAGCTGCTGCGCGCGGGCCTCCTGCCCGGCCTGCGCGGCGATGCGCAGCTCCTCCAGGACGTTCTGCGACACCAGCACCTTGCCCTCGGCCTTCGGCTCCGGGTCCGGCGCGGGGGCCGGCTCGGGGTCGGGCTCGGGCTGCGGGGCCGGCTCGGTGGGCGGGTTGGTCTTCGCGACGACACCGGCGGACTCCAGGGCCACCCGCACGTCGCTGTCGGAGGCGTCGGCCGACAGACCCAGCGCCTCTCGGATCTTTGCCGGGTCCACAGGCCGGCTCCTTTCCTCATCCGGAACCACCACCAAGCTGGCGGTGGGGGTCTTCTGCGCCGCGGCGTGGATCCGCCGTGCCGCCTCCGCTGCCGTCACCTTCGGTCGCGCAGCGCCGGCCAGCTCATCCGCCAGCCCCGCGTCCACCGCCTCCTCGGCCGTGTACCACTGGGTGCCGCGCATCGTGGCCCGCCACTGCGCGACCGTCCCGCCCGCCCGGGCCGCGTAGATCCCGGCCAGGGAGTCGGAAACCTTGTCGAGGACGTCGGCCATCTCCCGCATGTCCGCGGCGTCGCCGAGCGCCAACCCACTCGCGTCGTGGATCATCATCTGGCTGCCGCGGTTCATGACGATCCGGTCACCGGCCTGCGCGATCACCGACGCCGCCGACGCGGCCACCCCGTCCACCACCACGGTCACCTGCGCCGGGTGGTCCTTCAGGGCGTTGTAGATGGCCACGCCGTCCCAGGCGTCGCCGCCCTTGCTGTTCAGCCGCAGCGTGATCTCGTCCACGTCCAGAGCCCGCACGTCGTGGGCGAACTGCCGGGCCGTCGTGCCTTCCCAGCCGATGTCGTCGTAGATGGCCACCTCGGCGGCCCGACTGTCGGCCTTCGCCTCGATGCGGAACCAGTCGCCGGTCTTCGCCGCCGGCCGGGCACGCATCCGCTCCAGGCGGGCCGGCAACTCCGGCAGCATCTGCTTGGACATCACGCATCACCCGATTCACCAGGAGGAACGTTGACCGGCGGCTGGCCCGGCGCCGGGGAAGTCGCCGCCTTCGGAGGCAGCCCGTACTGCTGACGCAGGAACTCCTCCGTCGCTCGATCCGGGAAGATTGCCCCCGAGTCGATGAGCAGCTTCAACGCCGCCGCCGTCGCCGCCTGCCGCGAACCGATCTCGTCGAACACCACCCGCGGCGCCGGCTCCGACTCCCCGAAGTTCACATCGACGATGTCCTCGACGATGTGCTGCGTGGCCACGTCCGCGACCTGCTGGGCGAGGGTCTGAAGCGACAGGGTGAAGAAGTCCGCGAAGGTCGTCCCCAACGCCCACGAGCCGGTCTGCGTGCCCAGGTTCAGGAAGTGCGCGAGCACCGCACGGGCGATCTGCTCGTCGTGGTAGCGGATCGCCGGGTCGGCGTTCGGCAGCGACCCCGACACACCCACCAGATCCAGCGCGGCGCCGTGGGGGATCGCCGCACCCGACGAGTCACCCGCCCGCCACGCCTTGGCCATCGCCAAGCCCTTGGACAGGTCGTCCTCACCGTCGGCGCCGGTGTACCGGGGGATGCCCATGCCGTTGCGCTCGATCGTCTGCGCCTGCACCCGCAACAGCCGATCCTTGATCAGCCAGTGCTTGTACGCCGGCCGCAACAGGCTCTTGCCCAGCCAGTTGCCGCCCTCCCGGTCATGCACGTACGCGACCAGGCGGTCCACCGGGATCGGCCGCTGCTGCGCGCCCACCTTCGAGCTGTACTGCGTGATCGACACCAGCCCGCCGTCGTCGGCGACGTCCACCCGCTCGATCGTGCGCGGCAGCCTCGGTGCCAGCTTCCGCAGCCGGGCCCGGCCCGCCTCGTCGATGCGGTACACCTGCTCGAAGAAGCTGTGCCCGAACGGCAGCATCAGCAACGCCAGCCGCAGATGCTCCGGCCACGAGAACCGGTCACGCACCCGCGGCATCGGCTGCGGGTTCTGACCCACCACCGGCAGCCCCAGGTCGTCGGCGACCAGCCGCACCACCTCGTCCCGGGCCCCGGCCGGGTCGATCCGCCACGGCGTGCGCCGCACCGGCAGCGTCACGGCCCGCAGCACCGACGCCACCTGCGAATCCTGGGACCGCATCGCGTCGTAGACCTTCACCGACAGCGGCCACCGCAGCTCCGGCGTCGGTTCGTCGTCCAGCTCAGCCCACCACGACGAGGTGGTCGACGACGCCGCGTAGCCGATCTCGTTCACCGGTGCGGTCACCGCTCACCACCTCCTCGTTTCAGAACCCGGCCGTGGCCAGCTCGTTGGTCTCCCACTGCCCGCCCTCAACCGGGGCGTTCACCGGCGCCGGCGGCGGAGCTTTCGGCGGCGGCACCACAGACAGTCCCCAGTGCGCGACCGTCGCCCCCACCAGCGGGCAGATGTCCGCGCTCGACCTGCGCCGCGACCACGCCCACAACCCGTCGCCGATGTCCCGACGACCGGCGGCGGCGATAGCCCGCGCCAGCACCGGGTCACCCAGGTGCCGCACCGCGTTCGCGGTCACCGCCGAGCTGAACGCCTCACACGCCTGCCCCAGGTCCCGCGTCGACAGCTGCCGGGGTTCGATGCCCACCGCGCCCAACTCCGGCAGCAGCGCACCCGCCGGGCCCGCCGGGTCCAGCACCCAGTCCAGCGGTCGATGCTTCAGCAACTCCAGGCACCGCGACACCACCCAGTCGGTGGTCGGGGCGTGCGCCACCACCTCCAGGTGCGGCAGCCCGTCCGGGCGGTACATCGCCGCCACGATCGCCGCCGACCGGCTGCCCGGGGCGACGTCGATCGCGAACACCGGACGCCCCGCCGGCGCCGACTCCTCATCCCGGCAGTCCGCCCACGACTGCAACGGCACCGCCGACAACCCCACCGGGTCGTCCCACCAGCCGAGGCGCTCCCGCGCGAACTCCTCCGGCGGCAGAGCCCGCCGCTCCGCCGCGACGAACTCCTCCCGGATCCGCCCCCGGCTGATGGCGAAGTTCGCCGCCCGCCAGTTGGCCGGCTCGTCCAACGCGCAGCCCTGCGCGCTCAGCCGGTGGTCGCAGTCGTCCTCCGCGCAGCCGCCCTCCGGCGCCGACCACTCCACGTACACCAGCGACGGATCACCGCCAGCCCGACCGCGGTCCCGGATCCCCCGCAGGATCTGCGAGTTCACCAGACCCGCCGACGACCCGTAGATGACCTGCGGGTTCGGCCGCGCCGACAGCGTCGGCAGCAGCGAGCCCATGTGCTCCGGCTCCAGGGCGAACGCCTCGTCGAGGACCACCCGGTCACCGGACAGGCCACGGCCGCCGGTCTTCGAGCGGGCCAGGAACTTCACCCGCGCACCACCGTGGAACTCGATCTCCTCCTCGCCGTTGCCGGCGGAGAGGCGCTTCAGGCGGCGGGAGAACTCCGACGTGGTCTCGACGATCTGCCGCAGCGCCCGGAACGCCTCCTGCGTCGTGACGAACCGGTGCGCCGTCCACGCGATCAACTTCGCGTCGAACAGCAGCAGGTCGGCCAGCACGATCGGCAGGATGACGTTCATCGTCTTCCCGTTCTGCCTGCTGAGGATGATCGCCGCCTCGAGGGCCGCCCACCGGCCGCCGGCGCGCTCCGACAGGATCGCGTCGATCGCCAGCTCCTGCTCCGGGTCCACCCCGACCCCGCACATCCGCGCCAGGTCGATCGCCTCAGACCCGGCCGACGACAGACGGTCAGGCACCCACAGGTGAGCCGGGCGGACCAGGTCAGGCGCCGCGACGGCGCTCACGGCGGGCCTTCAGCTCATCCACGCTGTCCCCGGACTCCTCAGCACCCTTCAGCGCGGCCTCCATCGTCGCCCGCAGCTCCTTGTTCAAGGCCGCGACCGCCGACCCGGTGTCCGGCACGTCGAGACGCGCCGCCAACACCAGCGCCTGCTGCCCGAGCACCGTGTCCAACCGGCGGGCCGCCACCAACTCCAGGCGCACCGATGTCACGAGATCCGACTCCCCGGACGAGGCGTCGACCGGCTCCGCGGGCGGCAGGCCGGCCGGACGCCGCGACACCCGCTTCCGGCAGGTCGCACCGCAGAACCGCGCCGACGACCGCTTCGCCTCGAAGCTCCGGCCGCAACCCTCACACGACGTCGTCACGGCACCTCCTGAAACGCGAAGCGTGACGCCGAGTGGCCGGGGAGAGAAAAGCCCGACTGGCGCGGGGGTCATTTGCCCTGGTCACGGGATTTTTTCGGGGTTCCGATCACCAGCGGCGCGAGTGCCGCAACTCGACGCGCTTACCGTTAGTGACCGCCGCTCCGTTGCGTCCACCGGCAGCGCGGTTGCAGTGTCGACATTCGGGCCCGGTGTAGCCGGTCCGGTCGTCGGTGTGCCCGAGGTCCCACGGTCCGTCCGGGTCGATGGGCTGCTGGCATCGGGCGCAGTCGACGAGCCCGGCCTCGACCTTGGGTCGCCACTGCTCGCGCAGCTTCTGGTGCGCGCTGCCGTACCCGCGGTCGGCGGTCTTGGCCCGGGCCACCGTGCACCCCCTGAGCATGGTGAAGCCCCACCGCCTGGGAGGTCACGGTGGGGCTTCGTCTGCGGGTCGGGCTACTGCGGGTTGCGGCGGCGTTCCTGCTCGGCAGCCCAGGCCACCTGGTTCTGCCGGGCCACCCCGGCTGCGGCGTTGCGTCTGCGCTGCCATTCGAGGCGCTCGGGCTTCTTGCTGGTCAGCCAGCGGAAGAAGCCGACCTGGAAGGTGTGGTCGAAGGTGGGCCGGTTGGGGTCGCTGGGGACTCTGAACATGAGCCCATCGTGGACCTGCTGGTCAAGGAGGTCTATGGGCCGGACATGGCGGAGCCCCGCCGACACGGGGGGTACGGCGGGGCTTCGGAGACAGTGGTACTGCTGGCATTCACATGAGCTGCGGGCCAACCCGCGTCTTCGAGTTGCTGTGGTAGGGCGACACCTGCTTGGGCGGCTTCTCACCGCCGCCCATCCGGTTGAGCCAGTCGATGTCCACCGAGTCAGGCTGCTCGCCGATGCGGTCGTAGCCGTAGCCACGCCAGTGCCGGCTGTTGCCCTTCGGGGTGACCAGCTCCAGGTTGGCGATGCGGTTGTCCCAGCGTCGCCGGTTGATGTGGTTGACCTGTAGCCCGTCGGGGATCAGGCCGTGTGCGGCGATCCAGATGACGCGGTGGGCCATGGCCAGGGTGAGGGGCTTAGCGAAGACCTGAACGCGCCCGTAGCCCGTGCGCTTGTCGAGGAGTTCAGCCCGATCCCCGTTGGCCTTGTGAATGGCTCCGGTGATGGGGTCGGCGGTGATGTCGCCGCGCTGGAGGGCTACCTGAGCGAGGGTGTCGACCCGGCTGGGCATAGTCCTTCTCCTGATTTCGCATCGTACCTGATGGGTGGGTGGTTCGCGTTTCACGCCGCGGTGACGCGTTCGGTGCGGCTGGTGACGTATTCGCCGAGGGCGAAGATGCTGCCGTCGTCGGCGGCCCAGGTGGCTTGGCAGGCGCGGCAGTGGGCGGCTTGGGCGGTGAGGTTGATGCGTAGCTTGCCGGTGGTGTGGCAGGCGGGGCAGGGCACGTGGGGTTGGTAGAGGGGGGCGATCCAGCCGGTGGCGACGGCTGCCCAGCGGCGCCAGGTGCGCAGTTCGCGGGCGAGCAGTTGGAGGTCGTCGTCGTCGAGGCCGGGTGCGGCGCCGACGAGGGCGCGGATGTTGGCTTCGACGGTGTCGCGCAGGTCGAGGTTGAGGGAGGTGCACCAGTGGGCGGCGTGGGTGCAGATCGCGGCGTGGGTGCTCAACGCTTCGAGGGCGAGCGGGGGTCGGCTGCGGGGCACCGTACGCGGGCCGGGCTCGGTGGTGCCGCTGGTGGGCTCCACAGCGGCCTGGTGGAGTTGGGCGAGGAGACCGGGCTGGACGGTCCGCCATTCGCGGAACTTGCGGTTGCGGTTGTCGTCCCAGTACGGGATGCGTTCGACGTGCTGGCCGGGGTCGCAGAGTTGTTCGGCGAGGCCGGTGATGGTGGTGATGGTGGCGTCGCGGTCCATGGTGGTCCCCCCTTGTAGGCTTGCCGGTGGTTGAGCTGGCCGCCTGGGTGGGTGTGCTGCTCCGGTGGGGTCGCGGCTTGGGCGAGCTGCGACCCCACCGTCGTTCACATGCCGATGCTGGCGGCGGGGTTCTTCCGCCACCGGTCCACCTCTTCGAGGTAGCCGAACAGCGCCGCGCTCCCCTCCTTCCAGCCGCCGTGCCGAGCGATGCGCACCAGGTCAGCGTCGGGGGCGGCGTATGCGGCGGTGGCGAACCCTCGCCGCAGGCTGTGCCCGGAGAACGCCGTGGCCGCGTCGAGGCCGGCGGCGACGGCGGCCCGGCGGACGATCGCGGCGACGGTCTCGCCGGTGATCCGCCCGTCGGGGTCGCCCTTGCCGGTGGCGACGTGTCCGAGCCGGCCGTGCCGGTCGATGCGCAGGAACAGCGGGCCGGTGTCCCGGCCGTGGTGGGCAAGGGCGGTGCGCCACTGCTCGACGGACCGGACGGGGCAGGTGGCGATGTTCGACCCGTAGGGGACGGCGACGATCCGGCCGCGCCCGTCCTTGTCGGTCTTGGACAGCCGGACGGTGACCTGGAGCCCTTCGGGGTGGGGTTCGAGGTCGGCGAGGTTGAGGGCGGCGATCTCGGAGCGGCGGGCGCCCATGGCGAAGCCGAGGACGAGGATCGCCCGGTCGCGGACGCCGATGAGCGTGGTGGGGTCGAGGGTGGCGATCATGGCCTGCAACGCGGTGAGGGTGAGGGCGGGCGCCCGCTTGGTGGTGCCTCCGTTGCGGGCGTACCGCTTGCGGTAGCCGCGCAGCACCTCCCGCGCGCCGCGCCGGTCGGGCTCACCGTGCCCGGCGGTCTGGTGGGCTTTGGTGATGGCGGCCATGGCTTTGCCGATGCTGGATGGGGCGAGGTCGCGGCCGGCGAGGTTCGCGGCGTACTCGGCGAGGGTCTGCGCGGTGGCGGGGAGCGGGGTGCGCTGCTGCTGCTCGCACCAGCGGGTGAAGCGCGCCCATTCTTCGCGGTAGGCGCGGCGGGTGGTGGCGGGGGTGGCTTCGTCGATGAGGTCCCAGGCCGCGGCCGACAACTCGGTGTCCCGGGCTGCCGGCGCGCGGTCGACGGGCGTCAGGTCGTTCACGGCCGCTTGTCCCGGCAGGAGCAGATGCACGCCCGGTCGTTGCAGTCGTCGCGAGCCGCGCGGCAGCGCGAGCACCAGTAACCCGGCAGGGTCGGCTCGTGCCGCAGAGCGAGCAGCCCGGCGGCGTGCAGCGCGTTGATCAGTTCGTCGGGGTGGGCGTCGAGCAACAGGTCGCGGCCAGACGAGCGGTCGTCCCCCGGCTGGCGCAGGTGCGGGTCCAGTCGCTCGGTGACGTAGTCGAGAACGTTCTCGCGGACTTCGAGGTGGGGTGAGGCGAGCATGTCGATCTCTCTTTCTGGTTCGTGGGAATGTCAGTTATCGCGGATCAGAGGCAGTCGGACAGGAGGCGGTGAAAGCCATCCGGCACCCGGACCCGGTACGTCGGGGTGAAGCCGACCGCCTGGCCGTCGTCGGTGATCCGCTCACCGTCGTAGGCGCCGCCGCCGCACCAGAGGCACCAGCCGCCTACGCACGCCTCACCGTCGAAGACGTCGGCGAACAGATGCCGCCCGGTGATGCAGTCGAGGCTCGGGTTGGTCGTCACGGCTTCCCTCCTTGATCAATCGATGCCCTCAAACCACGGCTTCTGGGTGCATGGGCGGTCATGCGGCGGTCCGGGTGCGGGCGGCGAGGTGGTCGAGGATCTGCTCGCCGATGAACCGCGTGTACGCCGGCGGGATCGCCTGCGAGAGTCCGGCGCGGCTCATCCACCCGATGCCCATCGCGCGGCGGGCGTCGTCGGGGTGGAACTTGTAGCCGCGGGTCATCTGGCCGGCGCCGCCGGTTCCGTACACCCCGCCGACGGGCCAGCCGGAGCACACGCAGGGCGGGGCGAGCAGCGGCACGTTCGTGAGGAACAGGCGGTGCCGCTTGAGAATCCGGCCAGCGGCACCGAGGCCGAACGACGAGCCGCAGAGCATGAACGCGCCGTCCATGTGCTGTTTGGCGCTGGGGCTTTCCACGTTCTCGATGACGTAGGGCAGGCCGGAGGCGCGGGCCCGGTCGATGGCGTGCGGGAGCATCCACCCGGTGCCGTCGCCGCCGGACTGGGCGGCGAGGTCGGTGTGGTCCTTGCAGGGCGGGGACTTGTGCACGGCGTCGAAGCCGGCGAGGGGGACGGTGTTGGCGTCGGCGACGGTGAACGATGCGGCGCCGGAGGCGAGGTAGCGGCGGCGCATCTCCGGGGCGAGTTTGGCGCGCTTCTCGGGGTCGGGGTGGACGATGTCGAACCCGTGGACTTCGAAGCCCGCGGCGACGTAGCCGGCGGCGGCTCCGCCCTCCCCGCAGAAGAGGTCGGCCATGACGAGGCGGCTCACCGGGTCTCCTCCGGGTCGGTGTCGTTGAGGGGGCAGTCGTGGTCGCAGCGGGGTGTGATGCAGTCGTGGCAGCGCCCGTCGCCGCAGTCGGGGCAGATCCACTCGCCCATCACGCGGCTGCCAGGGTCAGCTCGGGCCACTGGACGGCGTCGAGGGCCTTCCGGTTGGCGGCGGGCATGTCGCACATCGGGTGGCCGAGGTGGTCGGCGGCCATCGCGGCGAGCCACAGCGCGTCGGCTTCGTCTTCGCCGCCGTCGAACCAGGGGAAGCGGCGGGCGACGGCGAGCATCATGGCGGCCTTGTCGGCGTTGCCCTTGCCGGTGGCGTACCGCTTCACCGAGGCAGGCGGGATCACCGCCACCTGGTGGCCGCGGGCGTCGAGGACGCAGCGGATGACCCACCACAGGCCGGCGCGTTCGTGGTGCCCCGCCTGTCCGGCCTGGGATCCGTACGACGGGCCTTCGACGGCGACGACGTCGTAGCCGTTGAGGAAGCGGTCGAGCAGCGTGGTGCGGATGAACATCATGCGGGCGGTGCCGCGCATCTTCGCCGGCGGCTTGATGGTGTCGGTCCAGTCGGCACCGGCGAGGCCGGTACAGGTGAGGCTGAGGTCGAGGCCGAGCACCCTCGGCGGCAGCGGCTGAGTCATGGGCTTCTCCGGGGTGAGGGCGCGCGCTATCTGCACGCTGAGTGAGGTCGCGTGCCAGGTCTTGGGGATGTTGAGGATGTTGAGACCTAGATATGTGCGTGTACGGGTAGGGCTGTGTCCGCCCATGACCGGGCGTAGAAGAAAAAGGCCCCTAGCGACTACACAGAGTAAGTAAGTACTTCTAAGAAACTTTTTAGGCTCAACATCCTCAACATCCTCAAGACCTCCCCCGAGGGGAGTCGTCCGAGGTAGCGGAATCGCCCACCCCCGAGATGTTGAGGATGTCGGGGAGATGTTGAGGATGTCGGCAGGGATGTTGAGGATGTCCACGCCCGATGTCATCGCGCACTCTCCGTGAGCGTCGGGTGGGCGACGAACAGGCCGCCGGGGTTGCGCCGCTTGCCGTCGGCGTAGAGCCGCTCGACGCTCGACAGCCACCCCATCTCGACGAGCACGACGAGGGCGTCACGCACCGCGTCGGCGTTCGCCCAGCCCTGCCCGCGCAGCGCCTGGTGGGCGTCGCGGTGGGTGAACTGGTCGACGCCGTCGCGGCGGATCCACCGCAGGACGGCCAGCGGGCCGGTCATGTCCCGGCCGCCGGCCGCTGCCCGCCAGCCGCCGTAGACGCGCACGGCGTGTTCGAGCATCCAGTCGGCGACGTCGATCGCGGCGGCCATGGTGTGGAAGTCGATGGGGTGGGCGGGGTCGTTGCCGGCGGCGAGGTGGAACAGTCCGGCGATGCGCAGCACCCGGCCGGCGTGCTTGCCCGCCCAGTCGGACATGAACGCGAGGTCGCCGGTCTCCTGGTGCAGCCGAGGTTCGATCATGTCCCGGTAGTCCAGGTGCGCCTCGTAGGCGTCCGCGGCGAGCTGGATGATCCGCTTGGGCTGGTCGGGCCCGCACAGCGGGATCCGGGTGATCGCTTCGATGGTCTTGTCCCACTGCCCGACCAGGTGGGCGGGCATGTCGGGCACGTTGCGGTTGTCGCGGGTGCCGACGGTGTCGTGGGGCACGCAGTACGCGAAGCGGCCCATGAGTCCGCGGTCGCGCAGGACGGGCGTCTGGGTGGTGTCGCGCAGCACCGACGGCTGGACGGCGAGGCCGATGGCGACGGCCGGCCACGGGATGTGGACCTTCCGCCGGCCGACGCGGCTCTGCTTGTAGGGCTTCTTCCCGTCGTAGGCGGTGAGGACCAGGTCGAGCTGGGGGGTGCCGTTGGTGTACCGGCCGGTGATGGCGCCGAACACGCCGCCTTCGTCGTCGAGGACGCCGATGGTGCCGCCGTTCTCGTTGAGCACCAGCGCGAGGGCTTCGGGGGTGAAGTCGTTGACGAGGTACTCGCGGGGCGGCGCGACGGTGAGGTCGGCGATCTCGCCGCGGACGGCGTCGAGTTCGGCTTCGAGCTTGGCGCGCTCGACGGCGGATTCGACCTTGCCGAGCTTCCCGACGAGGGTGGACCGGCGGGACTCGGCGGCTTCCAGCAGGTCGGCCTTGGCGCCGTGGGACTGCTGGTGTTCGGTGAGCGCCTCCAGTTCGAGGCGGTGGAACGGTTCGGCGATGGCGCCGACGACGGGGCTCTTGCGGGACGCCGGGGGCAGCGCGGTAATCGTCCAGAGGATGAGCGCTTCGACCCAGCTGCCGCCGCCGGACACCCAGCACCGGTTGGCGGCGGCGACGGACAGGGCGCTCATGGACATCATGGCGGCGAGGTCCGGCGGGGTTTGGGTGGTGGCCGACAGGGCGTGGACGAACTCCCCCACCCCGGCCGGGAGGGCGTCGACCGGGAACGGCGGCGCCGGCTCCAGCACCCCTTCGAGCGGCTCGGGGTCTTCGAACCGTTCGGTGGCCTGCTCGACGCTGGAGTAGATGCCGCGCAGGATCTGCACCCGCGGCGCCTGCCGGGGGTTGAGTTGCCCCTTGCCGAGGCCGGAGGCGATGGTGGCGGCGGTTTCCCGGTCGTCGAGTCCGGCGGCGCGGGCGGCGTCGGTGAGGGCGTCGCGGACTTCGGTTTCGGTGAGTTCGCCGCCGGCGACGAGTTGGCCGAGGGAGAACGCGGCGCGGTTGAGGGCGTCGTTGCGGGTGCCTTTGACGGCGGTGCGGACCCGGTCGATCTCGTTGGTGAGGGCGGTCTGCGCGTAGCCGGCGCCGCCTCCGGTGCCGACCGGGATGGGCGCGTCGAACGCGTCGCCGGTGGGCTGGTCGGGAACGGCGCGGAGTGGCCGTTCCCGCTGTTCGCGGGCGGCCTTGGCTTTGGCGAGGAACGACTCGGTCACTGGGCCGCCGCCTTCAGGCCAGCGAGGTCGAGGGGCTGCTCCCAGTCGTAGCGGCGTTCGGTGCGCGAGGGCGGGGCGACGACGTAGCCGCCCTTCCCGCGGAAGTCGATGCCGGGCCACACGCCGGCGCTGTTGCCGTCGCCGGTGGCGGCGATGTACAGGTGCCGGGAGCAGGGCCGGCCGGTGGTGGCCTTGCCGTAGATGCGGGGGATGACGTCGGTGTCGCGGAGCTCCCGGTAGGAGATGGCGCCCTGCTCGCCGTCGATGTCGATGACGTCGAACAGCCCGCCGGTGGGGATGCCGATGTTGGCCTGCGGGTGCGCGGTCCACCAGCGGCGCACCTGCTCGGCGTTCGTGGTGGCGTCCTTGAACCCGCGGCTGCCGGGGAAGGGCTTCTTCTCTCCGGGCATGAGCGGGAAGACGGGGATGCCCTGGGACGCGTACCAGCGGGCGGCGTTGGCGAGCGCTTCGGGTGCGTTGAGCCGGGCCTCGCGGGCGGCGTCGTCCCGGTCGGCCTGCTCGCCGAGCCGGTGGAACGTGTCGAGGTCGAGGGTGCGCAGCGCCTGGTCGAGCTGCTGCTCGATCGGCGGGTGGTTCTGGGTGTTCACGGGTTGCCCCCTCGCTATCCGTGTCCGGGTGTCGTTGCGGTCTTGGGTGGTGCCGGTCTGTCGGGGCCCCGCACCAGCCGGTGGGGTTGGTGCGGGACTCCGGCGGGCCGGATCAGAACGGCGGGGCGACCTTGGCCAGGTGGTCGCGGGCGGCCTGCTTGTCCTGGTCGGTGGGGTCGCCGAGGATCCACGGCGCGGTCTTGCCGGGGGTGGCGGTGCCCTTGCCGAGGCGGCCGAGGACCATGCGGCCGGTGCCGACCTTCGGGCGGAGCTGCTTCTGGAGGATCTTCTGGAAGACCAAGATGCTCTTCAGCTCGGTGCCGGCCTGCGGGCCGTCGACGACCTGGACGTCGGCGACGGTGGCGTCGGACGGGCCGTTCTTGGTCGGGACGTTCTCCCGGATCTCGGTCGGGGTGACGAGCAGGAGGGCGCCGTCGAAGTCGGTGATGGCGCCGCCGGTGCTGGTGGCGGGGGCGTCGAAGAGGTCGGTCATGGCTTGCTCGCTTTCGTGGTCGTGGTCGCGCACGTGTGGATGAGGTGGATCGGGTAGCCCCGCCGGCGCGGGCTGCTCGGGTTGTGCCAGCCGGCTGTGGGGTGGAGTTCGAACACGGTCCGGTCGGCGGGGAACGGGCCGAGTGCGGGGATCGGCGTGGGGTCGAGGTCAACGTGGATGTCCAGTTCGGTGTCGAGGACCCGCAGGACCTCCGCCCGGCATCGGGGGCAGCCCGGTGTCGTGGTGGGGGTGTCGAACAGGTCCGGGGTGGTCATGAGGTCAGGGCCGCCTTCCGGGCCTTCGCGGCGGCGGTGTGCATGTCGGTCCACTCGCCGCGTCCGGTGGCCTGCTGCCAGAGGGCGGTGAGCGCGTTGTCGGTGGCGGCCTGTTCGATTTGCTCGAGCAGGGCGTCGACCGTGGGCGTGGCGATGGCGGCGGGCTTGGCGAGGTTGCGTCGGGTGCGCAGTTCGCGCACGTCGGCGCACACCTGGGCGATCTCCCAGCCGGCGGTCAGGTCGACCTCGTAGACGGTGGCGGTGGCCTTCCCGACCGGCAGGTGGATGACGACGCCGACCTCCCGGTCGACCTCGGGCATGGGCTCGTAGCGGTCGGTGAGGCCGTTCCACATGGCGTCGGCGTTGGCGTAGAGGGCGAGCTGGACGGCGATCTCCATCCAGCCGTGGGTGAGGTCCTTGCCGGTCTTCAGGTCGCCGATGCGCGGGAGCCGCCAGCGCCGGCTCTTGTAGATCCGGTCGAGGGTGCCGGCGACGTGGTGCTGCCGGACGACGATGATCCGTTCGATGAGGTCGGCGTCCACGTCGATGGCGTGGTCGGTCAGCGCCTTCTGGTAGGCGGCGATGTCGGCGTCCCACGGCGGCGGGACGTGCACCTGCTCGCCGCGGTCGAGGCGCTCGGAGAACTGGTGGAGGGCGGAGCCGAGGTTGGCGCCGGAGCTGGACGCTGCGGCTTCCTTCGCCGCCTCGGCGACCTGGTCGAGTACCTGCTTGTCGTCGATGGTGGCGGCGGAGGCGCGGGCGTACAGGTCGGGCCGCATGGTGATGCCCTTGAGCGCCATCCGCAGCTGCCACTTGGTGAGGCCGAAGGTGTCGCTGATGGACTTGGCGAAGGTGGTGGCGCGGGTCCACGGGAGGGTGCTGGTGGCGCCGGGCTCGCCGGGGTCGGGGAGCAGGTAGCGGCCCCACCGGTCCCGCTTGGGGTCCGGCTGCACGCCGCCGGCGGCGGGCGCCGCGGCGTTGGGGGTGTCGAACGGGTCGCTCACTTGGTCGGTCCCTTCAGTGCCTTGGCCCGCCGCAGGACGGTCCGCATGGACGGCTCCAGCCAGCCGTGCGTGGGGTCGTCGTGGAGTTGCCGGCGCACGCCGCAGCGGTCGCAGCCCAGCGGCAGGTCGGTTCGCTTCTTCACGCCGCCACCTGCCCGGCGAGGTCGCTGTCGGCGGCGAGGGCGCGGGTGGCGAGGAACTGTGCCGACTGGACGGCGACGGCCCGGCGCTTCAGGTGCTTGGCGGTGTCGGCGAGGGGAAGCCCGGCGCCGAAGCGAAGGCGGATGACCTGCTGCTGGTAGGGGGTGAGGCGGGCGATGGCGCGGTCGAGGGCTTCGGCGAGGTCGGCCTGTTCGGCGACGGCTTCGGGGTTGGTGCGCCGGTCGGTGGCGGGCGGGTGCCAGTGGTCGGTGTCGTCGATGGGCTGGCTGTTGACGGGTCGGCGCGCGGCGGTGATGTAGTGGTCGATGACGAGGTTGCGGGCGATGGTGGTGAGCCATCCGGCGAAGCCGTTTCCCCGCCAGGTGAAGGTGGGTAGGCGGCGCCAGGCGCGGAGGAACACTTCGCTGGTGAGGTCGTCGGTGAGGTCGGGGTCGCTGGTGCGGCGGTAGATCATGCGGGCGATCTCGGGTCGGTACATCCGCCACAGTTCGGCGAAGGCGTCGGGGTTGCCGTTCTGGGCGGCGGTGACGAGTTCCTGCGTGTTCACGCCGCCTCCTGCTTGAGCAGGGGGACGCGGCGGTCCCCGGCCTTGCGGGCGCGGCGCAGGGCGTCGCGCAGGGCGTGGTAGCTCATGCCGATCTCGGGGGCGATGTGGGCGATGGGTCGGGTGTCGCCGCCGGCACTCATCCAGGCCTGGATGACTTGCTCGCGGGTGCGTCCGGTGTCGTCGCACTTGCAGGTGGTGGCGCCGCGGTTGCTGTGCCGGACCTTCGGGTGCTTGCAGTGGGGGCAGACCTTCAGCGCGGTGGGTGTCTTGGCGTACTGGCTGCCGCCCCAGGCGATGCCCTGGCGGATGACGCCGGACTCGGGGGTGCAGGTGCCGGCGAGGGGGCAGCGCTTCTTGCACAGCCACATGGCGGCGGCGTTGCCGTCGTTGCCGACGTCCCACCACTGCGGCGGGTTGACGACGCAGGGGCGGGGGTCGAGGGCGACGGGGACGAGGGCGCCGGGTCGGCGGCCGGGGCGGGCGAGGGTGGAGGTGGTCACTGGGTCACCTCGCTGTTGACGGTGTTCACGTACAGGGTGCGGCCCTTCAGGTCGAGCAGGGCGTAGTGGCGGATCGCGGCCCGCTCCCGGGGGGTGAGGGGGTTCATGTAGGGGGCGTCGGGGCGGACCATGCCGGTGGTGCGGCGTCCGCCCTGGCCGCGCAGTGCGATCGCGATGGTCAGGCAGAGGGCGGCGGGGATGACGGTGACGGCGAGGATGTGGGCGGGCATCAGAAGCCGTCCTCGATGTCGTCGAGTTCGTTGGCGTGGATGACGGCGAGGGCGCCCTGGGCGACGGCCAGCTGCTTCTTCAGCTGCTCGACCTGCTCGGCCCAGTGGGTGACGGCCTTGTTGTGGCTGGCGATCTCGGCGTTGGCGGCGCGGAGCCGGCGGTTGAGGTCGGCGTTGTCGTCGCGGAGGGTGGCGAGTTCCTGGTCGAGGCGGTCGGCGCGGGCGGCGTCGGCGGTGAGTTCGGCGACCCGGGCGCGGAGATCTTCGTTGGCTCCCTTGACAGCGCGGTTGTAGGCCGTGAGCTGCTCGATCTCGTCGCAGAGCTGCGGGACGAAGGTCCGGGCGGCGGCGATGAACGTCGAGTCGTTGCCGTGCTCGTCGCGCTCGTACACCTCCGCGACCGGCCGGAACGGCGAGGTCGGTCCGACCTGGAACCTGGGGCGCGGGTCGACGGTCCAGGTTCGCCAGGGTCCGTCGGTGGCGGCGTCGGCCAGCTTGCGGATGGCGTCGATGTCGGTGGTCATGTCGTTCAGCTCCAGATCAGGGCGATGGCGGCCAGCAGCCAGCCGGGGATCACGAGGGCGACGCCGATGAGCACGCCCCGGTAGGCGTTGCCGTCGGTGGTGGTGCGGGCGCAGTCGCCGGTGTGGTCGGCGAACGGCGGGGCGTCGCAGGTGGGGCAGGTGTAGGCGCTGTGGTTGCGGGGCTTCGGTTGGCGGCGCAGTGCGCGCGGCATCGGCACGGCGGTCATCAGGCCACCTGCCCGAGGTCGTCGCGGTCGGTGCCCCTGACCACCCTGCGGTGACGGGCGATGGTCGCGTACACGTCGGCGACGACGTCCCGGGAGTGGGCGATCAGCTCGTCGACGGTGGGCTTGTCGGTGACGGTGGGCGCCCACGGGCCGGTCGGGATCTTCGGGTCGCCGGGGCCGGCGGTGGGGGCGGGGTGGACCCACTGGGTGCGGGAGGCGAAGTCGCCGAGGTCGACGGTCATCGGGCCACCGCCAAGTCGCGCAGCTTCACCGGCAGGCTCTCGGCGGCGCAGTCACGGCACCCCTCGACGCACACCTCCACGAAGTGCGTGCGCCGGTAGCACAGGTGGCACAGCTTCTTGTCGTGCGAGGAGCAGCACGTGCCCGGTGCGGCTTCGGTGGTCTTGCAGCGGATGCAGCTCACTTCGCACCTCCGGTGGCGGTCCAGCGGACGTTCGGGGCCATCGACGCGACCAGCTCCGCGTGCGCCAGCGCCGCCCGCCGGTCGTACTCGGCGGTGATCAGCGCACGGGCCTCGGCCGGGTAGTGGCCGGTCTCGTAGGCGTGCTCGGCGGCGGTCGCGTCCAGCTCGGTGTCGGTCATCGTGGGGAGCGCGGCGACGAGGTGCGCGAGGACGGTCCGCTCCGCGCGGATCTGGGCGGCGGTCATCTCCGGCTGGGTGACGTGCGCCGGCCGCATCGTCGGGGCGGTCACTCGGTCACCACCGGGATGTCGTTGCGGACCCGGATCTCGGTGATCAGGTTGCGGAGCTTGTTCAGCTCCCGGTGGATGCGCAGCTCCTGCTCGGAGCAGTCGTCGTAGTCGGCGTCCCGCTCGATCGGGTCGACGCCGTTGACGGCGGTGAGGATCTCGTCGAGGGCGTAGGCGAGCGGCTCGGGAAGCTGCTCGGTGTTGCTGGTCCCGTCCATCGGGGTACCTTCTTTCGGGTCGGCCCTCCGCTTTGTCCTTGCCGGGATGCGGGGGGCTTCGGCTTTCCGGGCCCGGGTGGGCGCCGGGGTGGTTCAGGCGGCGTCGGCCGCCGGGGTGGCGGCGTCGGCGCGCTGCCAGATGGCGACCTGGATTTCGGCGAGGGCCTGCGTCAGCGCCTCGGCTGCCTCGCGGCCGGCGTCAGAGTCGGCGTCGAGCGGGGCCACCTCGCCGCGCGGCCCGGAGGGCGGAGACGGGGTGTGCGGACCGGACGGCGGGTGCGTCATGCCGTCACCTCGAACAGGTCCTCGACGGTGACGTCGAGCCGCTGCGCGATCTGCATGGCCGTCTCCAACTTCGGGACGACCTTGCCCTCGCGGATCCGGTAGAGGGTGGTGCGCTCGATCCCGACGAGGCGGGCCCGCTCGGCGTCGTTCGTGGCACCGTGGGTCTCGGCGAGCTTGTCGAAGACGTCGGCGCGCATCCGGACCGCCGGAGGTGTTGCACTGTCGCTACGTTGCTCTGCGGCGCTCATGCAACAGACCGTACGCCCGCACCGCGCGGTGTTGCAAGGGTGCAACACATCATCTGTTCGGATGATTTGAGACGAGCCCTAAAGTCCCCTACCGTTGCAGCCATGCAACGTGGAGAAAAGGCCGTCCGTGTCTGGTCGAGACGGCAACTCAGACTGCGGCAAGAGCGCCGCACCACGCACCCAGACCCCTCACGACCTGCGGATACGTCCCACGGAGTGCTCTACCGTGTGCACGTGGGCAACACTCCAACACCCGAGCGTGGCAACTGGGCCACGTACGTGACCGCCACCCGCGAGCACATCGGCATGAGCAAGGCGGAACTCGCCCGCCGCCTCGAAGTCGACCGCGGCACCGTCATCCGGTGGGAGTCCGGCAAGAGCCGCCCCGAAGACGCCGAAGTCGTCGCCCGCTTCGCCGACCTGTTCGGCCTGGACGCCGACGAAGCCCTCGCCGCCGCCGGCCTACGACCGAACGCCACCCCCACAGCCCGACCCACCCGCGACGTCCCCCTCGACCCCGACCTGAAGGTCATCATGCGAAGGCTCACCGACCCGAACGTCAGCGAGCCCGAGAAGAACACCATCCGCGCCACCCTGCGCTACCTGGCGCAGCTCGCCGAGCAGCAAGAGCGCGGCGCCGGCCGCAACCAGGACCGCGCCACCAGCTGATGCCCCGCCGACCCCGGGCCGCGCCCACCGGGTCCGGCCGTGTTGTGCTCTACGTGCGTGTATCCGCGCTGATGGGGCGCGGCGGCGACGACTTCCACAGCCCTCAGGTGCAGGTCGCCGCGATGCGCCGCGCCACCACCGGCATGACCGAAGTCGCCGTCGTCGAAGACATCGACCGCTCCGGCACCGACTTCGCCCGCGAGGGCATCGACCGCATCCGACGCATGGCCCGCGCAGGGCACCTTGACGCGCTCGCCGTCTACGACGTGTCCCGCTTCGGCCGGGACGTGCTGGAGTCGCTGCTGGTGCTGCGGGAACTCGCCACATCGGGCGTGCGGATCATCTCCGCCACAGAGCACATCGACACGTCCACGCCCTCGGGCGAGATGATGCTGATCAACATGCTGAACATCGCGCAGTACCGGGCGCGGGAGATCGGCCGGAGCTGGTCGAACACGATCGCCCGGCGTGCCGAGCGCGGCCAGCACCACGGCCGCCCCCTCGGGTACGCGCGGGTCGACAAGCAGATGGTGCCGGACCCGCTGCTCGGCCCGGCCGTGACAGAGGCGTTCCGCCGGTACGCCGCCGGGGAGCCGATCGGCGACATCACCCGCTACCTGGCCGCGGTTCGTGGCCGGGCGATGCACTCGGCGAACGTGAAGAAGCTGTTCCGCAACCCGGCGTACCTGGGGAAGGTCGTCACCGACGGCGAAGTCCTGCCCGGCGTGCACGAGCCGCTGGTGGATGAGATGACGTGGCAGCGGGTGCAGCGGCGCCTGGCCGCCGACGCGGGCACGCCGCCCCGGCACCTGGCCCCGACGTGGTCGCTGGTGGGCTTGGCAGTGTGCCCGCAGGGGCACGCGTTGCAGCGGCAGGGTGAGCGGCTGGTGTG
The DNA here is from genome assembly GCF_902825405.1 of Micromonospora maritima. Taxonomy (GTDB): domain Bacteria; phylum Actinomycetota; class Actinomycetes; order Mycobacteriales; family Micromonosporaceae; genus Micromonospora; species Micromonospora maritima. Next base: position 45,695 of record NZ_CADEAU010000004.1, read on the forward strand.
TGGGCAGGGCCGCGGGGACGTGAAGGGCGGCGCCTGCCCGGGTGTGGGCAGGCCGTTGCTGGCGCGCGTGGAGGCGGAGGTGCTGCGGCAGGTGACCGCGTACGTGGCCGAGCTGCGCACGGATCACGGGGCGCGGGCGGCGCGGCTGGCGCGGATGGCGGCGGGTCGGGCGGACCGGGACGCGTTGGAGCAGCAGTTGCGGAAGGCCCGCGCGGGGATGGTGCGGTTGGCGCGGGACAACGCTATGGATCCTCTGCCGGAGGAGGTGTACCGGCAGGTGATGGCGGAGCTTCGGGAGACGGAGCGGGCGGCGTTGGCGGAGTTGTCCCGGCTGGGGCCGGCGGAGGAGCCGCGCGAGGCGGTGGAGGCCGCGGGGGCGGTGGAGACGCTGCTGCGGTTGTGGCCGCAGATGACGGCGGCTGAACGGGGGAAGGCACTGCGCGCCGTGGTGTCGCGGGTGGTGGTGCAGCCGGCGGCGTCGTGGCGGCAACCGGAGGACCAGCGAGTTCAGGTCGCGTTCCGGTGGTAGCGGTTAGTGATCTGTGAGGATCGTGACGTACGTATCGAACATCGCCCCTCCAGGGATCGGCTTGTCCGGCAGAGCGTGGCCGGTCCGCCCGGTCCGGGACACCGCCGCCGCACGGCCTGTGGACGACGGACCGCCTTGTGGACAACCCCCTGATCAAGGTCCCGATCTGCTAGGACCACGGACCCTACGGTCGGCGACCTGCGGCGACACATGATCGGAACGTGACCGGCGGAGGGCGTTCCGGAACCACGCCGGCTGGGTAAGTACTTGATCAACCGAGAGAAAGGGAGCGCCGATGCTTCTCCGAGACGTCCGCGAGGCAGGGCGATGAGCGCCGTGGCGAACCCCGCGACCGTGGCCGAGTGCCTGCGGGTCGGTGCCGGGTTCTCCCAGGGCGACCGCAACTGGATCGCCGAGCAGTTCGCGACGCTTGACGCCCGGCTCGCCGGCTTCCACGCCGACGCCACCGAGCTGGAGGTGTCGGTCAAGGACCGCGAGGCCCGGGGTCAGAAGGTGACCCTGGAGTGCTGGGTCGCCGGCCGGCAGAAGATCGTCACCACCTCGACCGAGGAGGACCTGCACGCCGCGCTCAACGACGTCCGGGACGACCTGCGCCGCAAGCTCAACGACGCGAAGACCCGGCAGGAGCCGCGCAGCAACAAGCACCTGCGCGCGGTCGACCAGCCCGAGGACATCCCGGTGCAGGCCGCCGCGCGCGAGGACGCCGAGACCGCCTGAGCCTCGTACGCCCCCGCCCGCACGGTGCCGGCGGGCGGGGGCTACCGCCGGGTAGCGAGGCGGCGTACCGTCGCGGTCGTGGAACCGGACGTGCTGGGAGCGCCCTACGAGCGGCGGACCATCGACCTGGGCACCGACGACGAGGGACCGGTGGTCGCCACCCTGGTCCGCCGGCGGGCCGACCGCCCGACCGGCCGCGCCGTGCTCTACGTGCACGGCTTCGTCGACTACTTCTTCCAGACCCACGTGGCCGACTTCTTCGCCGAACGCGGGTGGGACTTCTACGCGCTCGACCTGCGCAAGTACGGCCGCAGCCTGCTCCCGCACCAGACCCCGAACTTCTGCCACGACCTGGCCGACTACTTCCCCGAGCTGGACGCCGCGGCCGAGATCATCCGGGCCGAGGAGGGGCACGACACCCTGCTCGCCATGGGCCACTCCACCGGCGGCCTGATCATCTCGTTGTGGGCGGACGCCCGGCGCGACGCCGGCCTGGTCGACGGCATCGTGCTCAACAGCCCCTTCTTCGACATCAACGCCCCCTGGCTGGTCCGCCGCCCCCTCGCGGCCGCCGTCTCCCGCCTGGGCCGCCGGGCGCCGCAGCGCGTCCTGCCGTTCGGCCTGGGCACGGTGTACGGCGAGAGCCTGCACGCCGACCACCGGGGCGAGTGGCGCTACGACCTGGCCTGGAAGCCACTCGCCGGATTCCCGGTCCGGGCCGGCTGGATCAACGCCATCCGGGCCGGCCAGCGCCGGCTGCGGGCCGGCCTCGACATCCCGGTGCCGGTGCTGCTGGCCTGCTCCACCCGCAGCTACCGGGGCGCGAAGTGGCACGACAACGCCACGCTCGCCGACGCGGTGCTCGACGTCGAGCACATGGTGCGCTGGGCGCCCCGCCTCGGGCGGCACGTCACCCTGGCCCGCTTCGACGGCGGGCTGCACGACCTCACGCTGTCCAGTCCGGCCGTACGCGAGAAGGTGTTCGCGGAGGTCGGACGGTGGGCGGAGGGCTTCCTCCGGGCCGGACCGACCGAGCCGGAGGCCGCGCCGCCGGCCCCGCGTCGGCCGGCCGACGAGCCGGCCGGTGCGACCGCCGACGGCT
>NZ_CADEAU010000005.1 GCF_902825405.1 Micromonospora maritima
GGCTCCGCAGCCGACTCGGCGCGGATCGGCCGGCGGCACGAATCCGGGGTCGCCTCCGGCTCCCGAGCCACCCCCGCGGCCCGCGCCGACCCCCGCGCCCAACCCTCCGCCGGCGCCCGAGCCGGACGACGGGCTGATCTGCCTGCCGCTGCTCGGCTGCGTGCTGTAGGGATTCAGGCTTCGCGCCCTTTCCTTGAACCCCCAGCCGCGAGGTTCAGGGTTCCCGGAACCACTCGCCGCCTCGCCGCGCCCACCCGGGCGCGGTGGGGCGGCCGTCCGGGCCCAGCTCGGCCGGAACCTCGCGCCAGCTGTCCCGAACCTCCTTGAGTACCTCGGCTACCTCCAAGGCGACGGCCTCGGTGGCGTACGCCCTGGCGTACGACGCCCGCTCGGCGAACCACCAGCCGCTCGGGAGGCGGCCGACGTAGACGTGCAGCGAGTCCGAGGCGGACGTGTGGCCGCTCTGCCACGCCCTAATCCGTCGCGCGCCTGGATGCTCCCAGACCCGGATCAGCTGCCCCTCTTCCATCTCCATCCTCACACCGTACGAGAGGGAGCCCATGACCCCGTCCGTCGGCCGCATCGTCCACTACGTCTCCTACGGCACCCCCGGCGGCGAGTTCACCTCGCGGTGCCGGGCGGCCATCGTCACGGACGTCGGCTTCGAGAATCGGCTCGGCCTGGCCGTGCTCAACCCCACCGGGATGTTCTTCCACTCCCTCGCCGAGGGCGGCTGCCTTCATCACGACGGCGACGGCAAGGGCACCTACCCGGGTGGCACCTGGCACTGGCCCGAGCGGGTCTGAGAAGCAGAAGAGCCCCGGCGTAAGCCAGGGCTCCTCTTGCGATCCGACGTTCGTCGCGATCCTCGACCCCGAAGGGCCGCACCCCCGCGTACGCGGGGAACCATCCGCAGCTCAAGCCAGACATCTGCCAGGCAAGGGTCACCCCCACATACGTGGGGAGCAGTGCATTGACCCAGCGTGCTTACGGATCACCCCCGCGTGCGCGGGGACGCCCTCACCATACCGCGCACCCGGTCGCCCGGGAAGTGTCCGCTGCCCGACACCCCGGGCCGGCTCGCGCGACGCCTGCCCCGAAGGAGATCCATGGACGACGGACCGCAGCACGCCGCGCCGCCGGCGCCCGTCGAGCGCAAGGTCCACGCCGCGGCGACCGGAGCCGGCGCCGGCGTCGTACTCGCCCAGCTCGTCTGCTGGGTGCTCGACAACTACGCGCTCACCCCCGGAGTGACCGGCGACCTGCCGTCCGAGGTGTCCGTGGCCGTACCTCTGGCCGTCGCGTACGCGACCGCCTGGATCGCCGGCTACAAGGCGCGCCACACCCCTCGGCCCGACCTGGCTGCCCGCCGGCCCCGCACGAACGAGGGGGAATGGCAGTGAGTGACCCCGACGCGGTCGGCCTGATGGACCTGCAGCCCGGCGACATCGGGTTCGGCCCCATTGACGGAGCTGTCGGCCTGTTCGTGGGCTTCGGTCAGGCCATCCTGGGTGACGACTCGCGCTTCCGGCACGTCTTCGTTGTGACGAAGGCCGGCCAGCTCGGCCCCAACGGCCTGCCCGCCGAGGCCCCCGAGGTCGTCGAAGCGATGCCGTCGGGTGCTCGGGTGGCCAGCGCCGCCGATCGGTGGAGCGACCGCTACGTCTACGTGCGCCTGGAGGCGTACCCGCAGGAGGTGCGCGACCAGGTCGCTTACCACGCCCTGCAGATGGCCGGCACGCCCTACGGCTTCTCCGACTATCTGGCGCTCGCGCTGAAGCGGCTGGGGATCCGGCTGCGCCTGCTCGACAACTGGATCAGCCGCGTCGACCCCTACGGCTACCCGGTCCGGGCGATCTGCAGCCAGCTGGCCGACGCCGCATGCACCCGAGCCGGCATCAAGGTCTTCCGGGATGGTCGGCTCAGCCAGGATGTCATCCCGGGGGCGCTGTTCTACCAGCTGCTGCGCATCGGCGGGAAGGCGCTCTGGCCCTCCTGAATGGCGGGACGTGGGCGTGGCCCTACACTTCGGCCTGCCCAGGCGACACCGACCCCCGGAGGCCAACCGATGGAAGCATTTGCCGCATTTCTGCTGATCGCAGCCTCGTTCTGCGCCGTACTCAGAGGCTTCGGCTTCGGCAAGGCGAAGGCGGACGGCGGCTTCGACCTCGGATGGATCGCTGTCGCCCTGTTCATCACCGGCGCGTTCACCCTTCCCGCGGTCGCCGCCAGCTCCTGACCGGCCACCCTGGACTCACGGCTCGCCTTCCCAACGGGACTTGTGGCGAGACTCCTCCTTGACGACAGGCGAGCCTCAACGACCGGCCCCTGCCTCCTCGCGCGACGCGAGGTGGCGGGGGCCGTTTTGTCGTTGAGGGGCTACAGCTTGCGCGCTCGGCGCTCCACGTCTCGGATCCTGTCCTCCATCATCCGCCGCCGCCCGGCCTCGACCTCGCGGTTGATCGAGCGCACCTCGGAGAGAGTCTTGGCGAACCACCAGGCGACGCCGAACACGATCACGAGCACCTCGATGGCCGCGATGATCAGGCCGATGACCGTCACCCAATCCCAGACATTCACCGCTGAACCACCTCTCCTACGACGACCTGGTTGTTGAACCGGAACCCGAGCCGCCCCGGGCCCTCGCACGGTGCCTTCCCGGCCCGACTCGGGCCGCGCAGCGCCGTGCTCACCGCGCGGCAGCAGACCTTGCAGTAGATGACCTCGGCGACCAGGCGCTCCTCGTCGCTCTCGGGCAGGTGCGAGCGATGTACGCCTGCCGTCCGAAACCCCCGGTCAGCCATGCCCCGCGACGACCCTCACCTCGCGGGCCCGTCCGCCTCGGCCGCCGCAGCCGTGGTGGTCGCCCACTCGGGAAGGCCGCCCGCGCGCCGGCGCCCCTTCGGCCGGACCTGCTTGGCGAGCAGCTGGGTCCACTCGCGGTACTCCTCCTCGGTGTAGAGGCGGCTGCAGGCGTCGCACTCGATGTACTCGCTGCCCGGGCGCCGCACCAGCTGGGAGACGTCGTCGCAGCCTTCGGTGCGGCACAGCACGCCCCACATGACCTGCGGCAGCGGCTCGCTCTCGCCGAGCGCCCGGTACAGCTCGGTGCGCAGATGGCGGATCTCCCGCGCGTGCTCGGCGATGGCCGGGTGCCGGTCGCAGGCCGCCGTGGAGCGGACGAGCAGCCAGTCGGTCAGCAGCGGCACCGTGGGCACCGGAAGCCGCTCGTCGGGGAAGAGGCTGTCCCGCCAGTCGCGCACGATCTCGTCGAGGACCGTGGCGACGGACTGCTTGCCGGTCTGGTCGCCGGCGGCCACCATCACCGCACTGCCGTCGTCGTCGAGCACCGGGCGGCGGCGGGTGGCGGGGTAGACCTCCTCGGCGACCTGCGGACCCTCTGGCCCGGCCACGATCCGGCGGTGAATGACCGTGCCGTGCTCGACGCGCGTTGCCGGGACCATGGTGTCGCGGACCCCTCCGGAGCGGGCCGGGGCGAGCAGGTCGACGATGTCGGGGTTGATGGGCAGCTGGCGTTCCCGGGAGCCGGACACGCTCGGCTGCGCGGACCGGGCCGGCGTAGGGGCCATCCCGCCGAACACGGAGGTCGGGTCGGCGCGGCGCAGCCCGATGAACTCGCCCTGGCTGTCGTAGGCCTCGTAGGTGCGGTCGTCGACGTCAGGAGCCTCGGGGTTGGCCAGGCGCAGGAACAGATCCCGCACGTCGACGATCTCGCCGTCCAGGCGGCGCCGGCAGCCGTCGTCGGCCTGGGCGCGCTCGTACTGCCGCGGCTCGGCGTCGCGCCGGTAGACGGCGCACAGCACGCAGGCGTGCTCGATCACGGTTCTCTCCGATCGGTGCCGGTAGGGTTGGTCAAGATCCAGCGCGAAGGATCGTCGGCGGGCGTCCTGGGGGGTCGGGGCGCCCGCCCGCTCATCGCTCGGACTCGCGCAGGTGGCGGTAGAGGTCACGCAGCGCGCGTCGCCGCGTCCAGCCGTGGCCGCACCGGTGGCCGCGGGTCCGGTGCTCGGCGAGGTAGCCCTTGAACGCGTTCCTCGCCGCACGCCAGTTGCGGGTGCGGATGTTGTGGGCGATGTAGCCGAACTCCCACCAGAGCTTCCCCATCGCCCAGCGGGCGAGCTGGGGCTGCCGGGAGCGCAGCGCCCGGCCGAGGCGGAGCAGCTCGGCGAGCACGCCGACGGGGTAGACGTCGATCAGCGGCCGGCGGGTGTGCATCACTCAGTCCTCCTCAATCAGCGGGGGGTGGCAGGCGCAGGTATACGCCGGCGGAAACAGCCGCTCCGGGCACCACCGGGCCCGCCAGGCGGGGTGATCCTCGTGCTTGCGGCCTTCGAGCATCAGCGCGTACGTCAGGGCCCAGATCCGGCCGCGCAGCATCCAGCCCTCGGCGCGGGTCTGCTCGGTCATCGTGTGGTCCTGAGGCTTCTCCTCCGGCAGGGCCACCAGGGCGCTGAGCAGCTCCGCGTTGCTGTCGCGCCGGCGGATCTCCCTGTGCCAGCGTCCGAGCAGCTGCCGGGCGGCGGCCACCTCGCGCAGGGTCCGGTACGGGGAGTGTTCGGCGATGTGCCGGGCGACCGGGCGGTCCCCGTATGCCTCGGCCACCAGGCGCTCCGGCTCGCCGGCGTCGTTCATCGCCACCACCGTGCAGTGATCGAACGTCTCGTCGTCGAGGTCGTCGCCGCAGCGCCACACCATCGGCCGGTCGGCGGCGGCGAGCCGGGCCACCAGCTCGGTCTCGTCGAGGCGCCGGGTGACGAACTCCAGCAGCGCGGTGATCTCGTCCTCGTGCCGGCTCACCCGTCGGGGTCCTGCATCAGCCGGTCGACGCACACCTCCACGTGCGCGTCGTCGCGGCGCACGCACGACCAGGTGGCCTCGTCGAGAATGCACTCCTCGACGTCGAGCCGCAGGTATAGCACAGCGCGGTCGAGCATGCCGCCGGCGTTGAACTCCGGCTCACCCACGGAACGCCACGACCATCTGGTGCTCGCGGACGCTGCGCACCTCGCCGTGCATGACCGAGCGCCGCAGGGCGGTGGCCCGGTCCTCGGTGGTGGCGTAGCCGAGGAGGGTGTGCGCGCCGTCCTGGCCGAGGACGACCAGGTCCTCGCGGGTGTCGTTGGGCCCCAGGATCGTGCCGGGCGCCGGCGGGGTGTCGAAGCGCAGCCGGCCGGCGACGTGTCGCTGCTGGCCGGCGTATTCAGTCATGCTCATGGGGTCCTCCTGTGGTTACCGGCTGCGCCGGGGGTCGATGCGCTGCGGCGCCCGCTTCTCGCGCTGCGGGCCATGGGTGCGGTTCTTCTTCGCCTCGATCGCCCGCAGCATCGGGTTGTCGGTGCGGCGCCCGAGTGCCGCGAGCGGCTGGACCAGGTGCTGCACCGGGATCCGGAGCTGGGCCATCGCGGCCCGGGCTGCGGCGACCGCGCGCTGAAACGAGTCGAAGTCGAACCTGACGGGGAGGTCGACGGCCCGGGCGGACCGGTGATAGCCGGCCGGTTCGGCCGGCCACTCGAAGCCGTCGCCGTCGGTGGTGCCCACCTCTCGCCATCCGACCTCGCCCGCGCTGGTCCCCAGCGGCGCGACCCACACCGTGCCGTGCCCGGCGGATCGGGCCCGTTCGGCGAACTCCCGCACGTCGGCAAGCGGGTTGGAGCGAGAATCGCTCCAGGGCAGGCGCACGCTGGTGGCGAGGAGCGCCTCCATCTCCCGCCAGATCGCGTCGAGGCTGTCGTGGCGGTCGAGCTGACGCTCGGGCAGCGCGTAGTGCACCATCTCCCGGCCGTAGCCCAGGCGCAGGTGCAGCCCGTCAAGCTCGGCGAACCGCTCGACCGTGGCCGTCACGTCCGCGCTGCTCACGTGGGTGCCGCAGTCGCACGTCCAGCGGGACTGCACCGACCCGTCCGCCATCAGGCGGCCCTCGGCGTTGATCGGCGTGCCGCGCCGCCCGCAGCCGGTGCAGCGAATCCGGTAGAGGAACGGGTGGTCGTAGGTCAGCGCGGTCGCGTCGAGCCGCTGGCCGTTCCCGAGCATCCTGGTGGCTCCGCCGACGCTGGCGAACACCTCACCGAGCCGGCGGTCGGCGTCGCTCTCGTCCTCGTCCAGCTCGAACCGGTGGTGCTCGTAGTCCAGGCCAGCGGGCCAGGCCACGCGCAGCGGGTACATCTCCTCGACCGTCGCCACCTCGCCGTCGACAAGGCAGACCTGATCGTCCTCGTCGCGGGTGTAGTCGTGCACGGTGATCGAGGTGGGCGTGGTGATGATCGGGTAGCCCTCGGCGACGCGCATCGGGTCGATCCCGTTGGCGCGCAGCCACTCGACGATCCGCGCCCGGCGCTCCTCGCCCTCCTCGCGCTCCCTGCGGCGCGGGCTCAGCTCGGCGACCCGCCGGCGAAGCCGCTCGATGGGGTTCTCGGCGCGCTGGCGGCGCATCTCCTCCGCCCGCTCCGGCTCGCCTTCGGCGATGGCCTGCTGCTGCAGATGCCAGCTGGTCTGGCAGTCCGGGCCGGCGAAGTAGGGGCTTGGGTCGCCGGGGAAGAGGTGCCGCCCGCACCCGCACGCGCACAGCTCCTCGCGGGTGGCTTCCACCGCGGCGTCGATGTGGCCCAGGACGTCGTCGCTCACGGCCGCCGCCACATGGTGCTGTGGCCGTACGGCATCACGGCCAGATAGCCGGGTCGGTCGAAGTACGGGATGCCGAGGTAGAGCATCGCCATCCAGCCGATGAAGGACGTGCGCTCGTTCTTGTCCTGGTACTGCCCGCTAGCCAGGCCGAGCAGGAGAGCCCTGCTCCGCGTCTCGCGCAGCGCCTGCTTCTGCGCGCACGTACACCACTGCGGGCCGACGAGCAGGTGGGCGTCATCCTGCGTCGCGGCGAGGCGTCGCGCCTGGCAGCTGTCGGCGTGGTCCGCGGCGGCCGAGAGCTGGTCGGCCTCGATCTGCTGCTGCAGCCAGGCGGCGAGCGTCGGCCCCGCCGGGGGATGCGGCGTGGTCATGGGGGCGAGGGTGACGATGATCCACAGGTCCGACAATCCAGCGGGGCACGAAAGCGCTGACCGTAGACTGAGGGCATGCCGCCCGGCCGTGCCACGCACCTGCCCACGGTGCGCACCTACACCATCAGCGACTGCCTGGATATCGTCGACCTCGTAGCGGGCCGCTGGGCTCGCAGAATCTTCCGGCTGCACCCGCGCGCAGCGGTGCACGAGCTGGCACCGGAAGGGTTCGCAGTCGCGCTCGACGCCGCCGCCGACATCCCCCTCGACCTGGTTGAACCGGCCGGCGAGAAGGGGTTCCTGGTTCGTGACCAGAACGGGTACTGGCCCACCTACTGGCCAAGCCTCGACACGGCCTTCTACGTCGCCAAGTCGCGGCAGCTGATACGACTACTGCCCCGCGAGGGCCGGGACCTGAATCACTGGATCGCGCCGCCCGTCGCAAGCAAGCCTTACTCGGCGCTGCCCGCTACGAGGAGGCACTTCGCTCACCTGCATCCGGAATCAGCAACCTGGGCCGCAGGGGAATCTCGCATCCGGGGCCACCGCCTCAGCTTCGTCGTCTTCCACGGGGCATGGCCCACGACGGTGGACCACCTCTGCCTGCGGAAACGCTGCGTGAACCCGCTTCACCTGGAGGACACGAGCTGGCGGGAGAACAATGGTCGGAAGTCGTTGACGACGCTGGAGCGCCAACGGCTCGCGAGTGCTGCCGCTGCCCGGTACGAGCGGAACCGGATCCCCCTTTTCGCCGAGCGGTAGGACGCGCCAAGCCGGAACTGCTTTCGGTGCGGCCGTAGATGACCGAACGGGCGGTCACCGGTGTTCCCGGTACCGCCCGCTCGCCCGCTCGGCAGAGAGCCGCTCAGGCCGTTTGCCCAGCTCAGGGCCATTTGGGCGAGGGGAGAGTGGCGAGCACGTCCGCTGGATCGCCCGCCGCGACGACGTGCCGGACGCGCCTGTAGCAGCCGCCGCACAGAGTGACCTCAGACCAGCTGGCCGCCTGCGGGTCTCGACCGAGCTGCCAGCGCGCCCGGCCCGTCATGGCGCCGTAAGCGGGGTTCCGTCCCGCCGGTCTGCAGTCGCAGTCGATGTTGATGCAGTATGCGGTGCTCCCGCCGGCCCAGCCGATCTTGGCGCGGGGGTATCCCTTCCAGCACGCGCAGAGATACAGGAAGCGGCTGTCCGAGGTGCTGTGAATCCGGATCTTCTCGCTGCCGCAGGCTTCACAGGTCGTCGTCATCGTCCATCACCTCCGCGACGGCGGCGGACGTGGCCTCGGCCAGCTCGGCGCTCTCCTCGATCCGCGCCTCGAAGTCGTCGCCCAGGCGGTCGCGCTCCTCGCGGACACGGGCGAGCCGGCGGCCGACCGCGAAGGTCGGCGCGTTCTCCGCCTGGTGCCGGCTGCGGTCGTAGCCCTCGGTGGTCTCCGACTTGGCGTGGCCCATGTCCAGCTGCAGCGCCCGGATCGAGACGCCCTCCTGGATGCTGATGGAGGCGTAGGTGCGGCGCAGGTCGTGCGGCGCGAGGTTGCCGGGGATGCCGGCCGCCGCGCCGAGTCGCCGGACCAGGCGGTACGCGGTCTGGCGGGTGAGCGGTCGCCCATCCTCCGTGGACAGCAGTGTCCGCTTGGCGGTGCGTGCGCCGGCCTGTAGAGCGGGCACCTGCGCGGTGGCCGGCCGGACGGCCAGCCACGCCCGGATTCTCTCGTCGATGTACGAATCCAGGACCTTGGTGATGGTCTTCCCGCCCTTGGCCAGGTACGTGATCTGGGCGCCGTTGTCACCCTCGGCCAGGTAGTCCTCGACCTTGAGGCCGATCGCCTCGGTGACACGCAGGCCGGCGCCCAGCATCAGCGCGATGAGCAGCGCGCTGCGCTCGGGCATCCGGCGCGGGCCGGAGTCGGCCTCGGCGGCATCGAGGAGCGCGAGCGCCTGGGAGTCGTTGAGCGCCCGGCCGGCAGTCCCGGCCTCTCGGCGCTTCGGGCGCTCCCTGGCGCGCAGTCGGTCGACGGGATTGACGTCGATCACCTCGTCGGCGAAGAGCGAGTCGTAGAAGGAGGAGACCGCGGAGACTCGGCGCGCCTGGGTGCCGGAGGCCCGTCCGCTGGAGGCGAGTTCAGCGACCCACCGCTTCAGGTCGGCCTTGCTGATCGACATGGGGTTAATGCCCCACCTGGCACACCATGGGAGGAAAGAGAATGGATCGTGCTTATCAGGGTTTTCGTGCTTGCACTCCCACCTTGGGTACCTGCATCCGAAGATGTCCCATCGGTACTCTTCGCGGGTCTTCGGGTTAGAAAGGCCTCCTGTGAAGTCATACGCCCGATCCACCGCTTCGCGGAACCCGGCCTCCGGCTCATCGACAGAAGTCGCTACCTCGACTGTGCTCACACGTACATCCTAATGGTTGTTAGGTACGCTCGCCACTCTGGACGGTCCATCATTGCCATCCGTGCGCGTTCATGAGCACACCGTGTCCTGAGCGGACGGTGACGCCGGCGGGTACTCTGCGCGATGTTCGTCAAGTCGCCCTTCCGTGCAACGGACGCCGGCGAGATTGCCGGATACTGAAACGACCGACCCATCCCCCGGAGGAGTGCTGATGCGCGAGCCGCGCAAGATCACCCGCGATGACGTCGACCAGGTCCTGGCCGAGCACCCGAAACTGGGCGAATGGGGATACGACCATCCCGATTCGCGCAGGCCGGGCGAATTGGACAAGGCCCGAGCCTCGCTCCGCCGTCAGCTCACCGAGATCCAGGCGGCCTACGACTGGCTGCTGACGTTGCACCCCATCGCGGACGGGAAGCGGTGGCCGACGTCGTACGGGCTCAAGCACGACGGCGAGGAGTCCGGGAAGATGCCCTACGTCACCAACGGGGTGATGATCGTGGCCGCGTTCCTCGCCGACGCGCCGATCCAGATCAACGACGGGCCCAACCCGTCGATCGGCCTGTCGCTGACCGCGCCGCGACCGAAGCCGGCACCCGGCAGCTTCACCGCCTGGCTGGAGCAGTACGAGGACGAGCGGCACCCGATCGGCGACCTGGCGCGCGACGTGCGCGACGACGACACCTGGCCCGTCGACGGGGTCTCCGTCGACGACCGGTGGCCAGCCGAGGCCGGCAGCTACGAGGTCTACCGCAACTACCTGCTCCGAGTGGGCGCCAGCGCCGACGCGCTCGACGTTCTGCGCGAGGCATGGACCGCCTACTCCGGCACCGCGCCGGCCGAGGACGAGGACGAGGACTGACCTCACCCTGTAGCCCTCCGCGCGCTGAGGGTTGATACTGGATGAGCCGAGCATCGCTCGATGAGCAGCCCAGAAGGTCTGCAGAGGGTACGAAGAGGCCCCGTGGCGCTACCTCCGTCACGGGGCCTTTCTTCATGCCGCGAGCGCGGCGGGGGGGGTCAGCCGCTGTAGCGGCCGGCCTTGATGTCAGCGACGAAGCTGGTCCAGTTCGTCTCGCCGAAGAGCAGGACGGGGCCCTGGCCGTTGGCCTTGCTGTCGCGAACGCCCACGCCGTGGCCGGTGCCCTTGTTGGCCTCGACGCAGGCGTTGGCCCCGTCACTCCGGCTGCTCTTGAACCACTTGTCGCTGGGCAGCGTGTTGATGCCCATCACCTACCTACCTCTCCTTGTTACTGCGTGGCCTTGACGATCCCCGCGATCAGCTCGGCGGACTGGCGGTCCGACAGGGCTGCGCCGCGGAGATAGTTCAGGCTCTCCAGGACGCGGGATACGTCCTTGGGGTCTTCAAGGTAAACGCCGCCACCCAGGTTCTCGATGTAGACGATCGGTGGGTCGTCCTCGGCGAACTCGAAGACGCTAAAGCCGGATCCCATCGGATCGTACGCACCGACTGAGAAGGGGATCACCTGCAGGTTGATGTTCGGGCGCTCGCCAACCTCCAGCAGGTGCAACAGCTGCTCCCGCATCACCCCGGGGCCGCCGACCTCCCGTCGGAGCACGGCCTCGTCGATAACTGCCCACAGGGTGGGCGGATTGGGGCGGTCGATGGACTGCTTGCGGCCCATCCGCGCGCTGACCTTGCGCTCGGTCTCGGCACCGTCGACCGTAGGACGCCAGGCGCGGAAGAGTTCGCGGGCGTAGGCCTCGGTCTGCAGCAGGCCCGGAATGAAGGACACCTCGTAGTTGCCGATCGTTGTGGCGTCACTTTCGAGCCCGACGAAGGTCCTTATCGCATCGCTGAGAATGTCGTCGTATTGCTGCCACCATCCTCGCAGTCGGGCATCCCGGGCGAGCTGGACCAACTCCTCCGCTTCCGGGCCATTGACGCCGTAGACGTGCAGCAGCTCGCGAACGTCGCCGGGCTTGACGCCCCGCCGGTTGGTCTCGATGCGGCTCAGCCAGCTTGCGCCGTAGCCGAGCTGCTGGGCGACCTGCTCGCAGCTCAGTCCGCGCGCCTCGCGCAGTTCTCGAAGCTGCTTGGTCAGCCGCCGTCGACGAATGGTCGGGCCGATCGGACTACCCATCATGACCCCCTTTCCCGAGTCCACAGTGCAACCGAGTGAGTCTGCCGGGTCAAGCCTCCCGGATCAAGGCCCGCCATGGCAACCCTCAGATTGGCACCTTGCCACGAGGCTTCGTGCCGTCCATCCTGTTCCGGTCCGCTACCCACGGCGGACCGGCGGCTGCGCAGCGCTACATCAGCGCCCGCTATGTAACGACCCATCACCTTCTGCAGCCTGGGGAAAGGCTCATGTCCCTCGTCGACGACCTCTACTTCCTTGCTCACGACGACGCGACCGGTCGACCGCTGGTCAGCACCGGCGCCACCGCGTACGGGCTCGCCGGCGCCGTGCTCACCGAGCTGCTCATCGAACAGAAGATCGTCGTCGACGCCGAGCGCCAAGTCGCCCCAACAACGAAGCCGACTCCGCCCACCGGGGCGCTGGCTCACCTGTACTTCGACGCCATTCGCAACCAGGAGCAGCACGACCTGCGCACCTGGTTGACCTACCTGAGCCAGAGCGTCTACGACAAGGCGATCGACCGCCTGGTCACCAGCGGGGAGCTGCGCGAGGAGAGCGGCAACGGACTCCTGCGCCGCGCCGTCCGGTTCCGCCCGACCGACATGATGCGCGCCACGAAGCCGTGGATCACGCTCCTGCACCACGCCAAGAACCGCCAGACGCTCGACCTGTACCACCTGGCCCTCGGTGGCCTGGCGGACATGACCGGAGTGCTCGACACCGTGCTGCGCACCGCCGAGCACTCCGACATCGCGCACCTGCGCGCCCAGCTGCCCTACCTCTGGCACCCGGTGCGCGACGTCATCGAAGAGGCGCGGTCGGCCATCGGCGCCGCCGTGCTGTCCCACCGCATGTAACCCCTTCCATCCCCTACCTGGAGCCACCCGTGAGACATTCACCCGCCCCGACGCTTCGACCGGATCCCGTGGCCAGCAGCCTGGCCCGCAACCGGCTGGGCATCCCCGCGGTGCTCTTCTTCGTGCTGTCCGCCGCGGCGCCGCTGACGGTGACCGCCGGCGGCGTCACCGCCGGGTACGCCATCACCGGGCGCACCGGCATGCCGGTGGCCTACCTGGCGGTCGCCGCGATGATCGCCCTGTTCGCGGTCGGCTACGTGTCGATGAGCCGGCACGTGGTCAACGCCGGCGCGTTCTACACCTACATCACCCGCGGCCTCGGCCGGCCGGCCGGCGCCGGCGGCGCGTTCGTAGCCCTGCTCGCCTACAACGCCATGCAGGTCGGCCTCTACGGCGGGTTCGGGGTGGTGCTGTCGCAGTTCCTCGCGAGCCACGCCGGGTGGGACGTGCACTGGCTGGCCAGCGCGCTGATCGGCTGGGTCCTGGTCGCGGCGCTCGGCGTGCTGCGTGTCGACCTCAACGGCCGGGTCCTGGCGTTCCTGCTGATCACCGAATGCGCCGTCGCCGCGGTGTTCAGCGCCGTCATGGTCGGCCACCCCGCCGGCGGGGAGCTGACGTTCTCCACGCTCGCGCCGTCGCACCTGTGGGAGTCCGGAGCCGGCGCCGCGCTGGTCACGGCCATCACGGGATTCGTCGGGATCGAGGCGACTGTGGTGTTCTCCGAGGAGACGAAGGACCCGCGGCGCACCGTCGCGCGGGCGACCTACCTGGCGGTCGGCATCATCGGACTGCTCTACGCCGGCGCCGCCTGGGCGATGTCCGTCGCGACCGGTCCGGACAGGATCGTCGCCCGCGCCACCGAGGACGGCACCCAGCTGCTGTTCAACCTGGTCGGCCCCTACGTCGGCCAGACGGTTGTCACCCTCGGCGAGCTGCTGTTCATCACCAGCTTGTTCGCGGCCCTGCTGAGCTTCCACAACGCGGTCGCCCGCTACGGCTTCGCCCTCGGGCGCGAGCGCGTGCTCCCCGCCGCGCTCGGGCGCACCGGCCGGCAGACCGGCGCCCCGATCGTCGGGTCTCTGAGCCAGACCGCGCTGGCGCTGGTCGTGCTGATCGCGTACGCGGTAGCCGGCGCCGACCCGTACGTGCACCTGTTCTTCTGGGTCACCGTCACCGGCGGGCTGGGCGTCCTGATCCTCATGGTCCTCACCTCGGTCGCCGTGGTGGCCTACTTCGCCTCCCGCAGCCGCGGCGAGAGCCGCTTCCAGGTCGCAGTCGCCCCGGCCGTGGCCGCGATCCTGCTGGGCGCCGTGCTCGTGCTGACGGTGAGCCAGTTCGACGTCCTGCTCGGCGTCGACCCGTCCTCGCCCTGGCGGTGGGTCTTCCCCGCGACCTATCTCGCCGCGGCGGTGATCGGCGTGGCTTGGGCGCTGGTGCTGCGCCAGCGCCGGCCCGACGTCTACCGCGGGATCGGCTACGGCGTCGACGCCGGCACCGAGGCTGCTCGTCAGCAGCCCGCCGTGGCCGGGAGTCGCGCATGAGCGACGTGGCGCGCATCCTTCCGCTGCGCGGCATCCGGCGGGCCACATCCGCGGACCTGAGGGACGTCACCGAGCTGCTGGCCCACGCGTTCCTGCACGCCGGCCCGGTCGCGCCGTGGCTCGTGCCCGACCCGGACGAGCGCCTGGAGGTCTACCTCGGCTACTTCGGGCTGTTCGCCGTCGACGCGTTCGACCGCGGCACCATCGAGATCAACCACGAGATCACGTGCGCCGCCCTTTGGTATCCACCGGACCAGGCCCTGGGCCACCCCGAGAACTACGAGGAGCAGCTGGCCGACATCACGGGCGAGCGACTCGAACGCTTCCAGGTCCTCGACCGGCTGCTCGCCGCCGCGCATCCGCGCGGGCGGCACGAGTACCTCGCGTTCCTCGCCGTGGCGCCGGAGGTCCAGGGCATGGGCCAGGGCAGCCGGATGCTGCGCCACCACCACACCACCATCGACGACCTTGACCTGCCGGCCTACCTGGAGGCCAGCAACGTCGACAACCGGCGGCTGTACGCCCGCCACGGCTACAGCACCACCGGCCGGGTGCAGCTGCCCGACGGCGGACCGACGCTGTTTCCGATGTGGCGTCCGAAGGTGTCGGCGCCGCCACCGGCGGAGGATGCGGGCGAGTAGGTGACGCAACGTGGGCCGGCGGCGCAGCCGGCCCTCCTGATCCCCCGGGGCGGCCCAGGTCCCCACAGGGGCCGCCCCGGGCCCCGCACGTGGTCCGGAGAACGTCGACACGTGACCGGTTTGGCATCTTGCCATGAGGCGCTTTGCCGGCCATCCTGAGACGGTCAGCGCTACGCATCGCGCTGGCATGATCACTCGGCGCAACGGCGCCCCGAGTGGACGCTCGACCTGACCGCCTTCCGTGGAAAGCAGACGGTCAGGCCGAGCCGCAGGTGCACCACGGCGCGGGGACCGAATCCCCGCACAGCGGCACCACCCGGAAGGAGCTTAAGCCATGGAGATCGTCGACCTGTACGGCAGCGACGAGGTCGCCAACGTGCCCCTGCAGAAGATCTGCGGGGGAGGGATCCACAACCTCAACATGGAGTCCTGCGTCGCCGCGGCCGTCCTGCCGGACCGGCCGAACGCCGTCGTCCTGGGCGACTCGAAGCTGGGCGCGGACTCGCCGCGGCTGATCTTCGAGCGGCACGAGCTGGACGCCTTCGTCGCCGACTACGGCGCCGGCAAGATCTGATCCGTCCGAGCTGGCCGCGTGCGCCCGCACGCGGCCAGCTCCACTCAGGGGGTAACGCGTGACCGCAGTGATGCACTGGCATGGATTCGGGCCGTGGCAAGGGGGCCACGAGGTCTTCGAGATGAAGAACGACGCGCTCCGCAGACCTCGCGAGGACTGGGACACCACGACGGTGCCTCCGCTGGAGACCGGGAACTACCTGCTGCGCCGCTCGCAGGCCAGCCGCGAGCGGACCTGGACGCGAGTCGAAGACGCCCTCGACTGGCTCGCCGGCCTGCACGACCAGCACCCGCACGACCCGACGCTCAACTACCCCGACAAGGCCACGCGGCTGAAGCACACCCGCGACGGCCTACTGGGGGGCGCCGACGCCCTGTGGCACTACACCACCAGCATCAGCGCCAACCGCGTCGTCGTGTACGCGGTGATCTGCTGCCCGCATCGGCACCACACGCGCACGCCGTGCCCCCTCCCGCCGCCCTGACCTGCTTGGGAGACGCCATGTCCTTGGAAATGCTCATCGGAGCCGACAACGCCGCCGCCGCGCTGCAGCGCTGGCCCGACCGCCCGTACACCGTGCGGCTGCCCGACGACAGCCCGATCGCGCGCATCATCACACCCCGGGCCGTCCGAGGGTTCCTCGACGCCGGCTGCGGGCCCGCCGGCTACGTCCACATCTACCATCAGGGGGCGGGCCTGCACCCGGCCCGCTTCACCGTCGACGACCGGGTCTCGCCGGCGTCCGTTCAGCTCCTGCTCGACCAGGGCTGCACCATTCAGCTGCGGGAGATGGACCGGTGGTGGCCCCCGCTGGCCGCGATCTGCACGGCGATCCAGACCGAGACCTGCTGCCCGACGTACGCCACGTCGTTCATCACCCCGCCCGGCACGCAGGGCCTGGACTACCACTGGGACCAGAACCTCGGCATCATCGTGCAGCTCGACGGCACGAAGACCTGGGAGCTGTGGAAGCCGCGGGTGGACTCCCCGCACCGCGACCACGCCATGTCGACCCAGACGTGGGACGGCGAGTGGGTGAAGCAGTGGCGGGAGCAGGGTCCGGAGATGGAGTTCGAGCTGCAGCCGGGCGACGTCCTGGTGCTGCCGCGCGGGTGGGTGCACAACCCGCACTCGCGCCGCTCGACGCAGACCAGCGTGCACATGACGTTCGTGCTCAAGGAGCGAAGCCCGGTGTGGGTCGCGGAGCGGCTGGTGGCCAGCGCGGTCAACGACTCCCGCTTCCGGGCCGTCATCCCGCCGGCGGACTTCGCTCCCGAGCGCCTGCCCGCCGTCATCGACAGCGTGCGCTCCCTGATCTCCGACTACCTGGCCACCCTCGACGTCGACCAGCTGGCCAAGGCGCTGCGGTACGCCGGCGAGACCGAGTCGAGCCACAACATCATGTAGGCGGCGCAACGAGGAAGGCCCCCGGGGTGGTGAACCCGGGGGCCTTCCTCGTGCACGGCCGACACCACTGGTGCGACCAGCTGACGCGACGACGTTAGCGGCTCTCGCCGGCCGGTGCCACGCGGCGGGTCACCCCGCCATCTTCTTGCCGGGCAGGTCGCTGGTGACCACGCCGCCGGCCAGGCCGTGCGCGATGTCGCCGGCGTACCCGGCCTTGATCTCCTTGCCGGAGAACGCGCCGGCGCGGCGCAACAGCTCCCCCCACACCGGATCGGCCACGGTCACCCCGTGCACCAGCTCCGGCGTCGGCTCGAACTTCGCGACCGCGCCGCGGGCGCGCGGCGCCGTCCAGCCGGACAGCTCCGGGTCGATGCCGGCGGCCTCGCAGGCCAGCGCCACCGTCTGCCGGGTGCACGTCGCCTTGCCGGCGATGATCTCCCAGGGCAGCGGGAGGATCGCCCAGACCTCGGTGTTCGGGTCGATCTGCGAGCCCGACGAGGTGTGCCAGTAGACCAGGTCGGCGGCCATGACCCGCATGACCTTTCCCGGACACAGGACGTCGAGCAGCTCCTCAGCCCCGCAGGCGTAGACGGTGTTCATCCAGCCGTCCCGCGCGGTGTTGTAGGCCTGCGCGACGGTGTTCCAGGTCGACGAGTCGACGCCCCGGCGCACCACCATAGTCAGGCGGTCCACCTCGTCGCTCCACGCCCCCTGCAGGATGCCGGCGGCCGAGCGCATCAGCGCCGACCAGCGGCCCATCAGCTCACCCTGCTCCGCCGGCGACAGCTGCTTGACGATCTCCGGCTTCGAGTGGACCCGCGAGATCATCCACCAGTTCGTCTCGTCGCCGTTGCGCACGCACCGGCGCAGCAGCATCTGCGCCACCTCGTCGAACGGGTTGGTCCGGCCGTCGAGGGTGAACTGGCGGCGCACGTTGCGGCGCGCCGTGTAGTAGGCCACGAAGCAGGCCGCGGCCGGGTCGCCGGTGAACTGCTCGAAGCTGATGTCGGCGACCAGGCCGTTGCGACCGACGATCAGTAGCTCGCGCTCGCGCGTCTGCCGGTCCAGTCGCTCGACCTTGTCGTGCATCCGCGCCAGGTGCCGCAGCAGGCGGTTGTACTGCCGCTTCGACAGGTCCAGCCCGGCGCCCTTCAGCTCGGCCCGGGTCATGCGGTGCTTGAACTTGTCCCCCGGCTGCCAGTCGACCGGGTCCGCCGCGCGGGCGATCAGCTCACGCACCTGCCGCGGGTCGGCGGCGTCAACCGTTGTCGACCACGACTCGGTCAGCCGCAGCAGCACCTCCACCTGGTGGTGCGCGCCGACCGGCCGCGCGAAGTCCGCCGACATCAGCGAGCCCCAGTAGCGGGCCCGCGAGGCCTGCACCACGTCGCTCAGCAGGCGCTCCTCGTGCCGGCTCAGCTCGTCGCCGAAGCCGGACAGGATCAGCCGCGCCACGTCCTCGGGGCGCATGCGCGCGTCGAGGCCGGCGTACAGCTCCTGCAGGATCTTCCACTTCGACACGAGGGCCTCCTGGGTTGGGGATGAAGAAGAGCCGGGGGCGCGACTCGCGCGCCCCCGGCTCCCCAGGTTGGTCAGCTGGCCGGATTCGAACCGGCGCCCATCCGGAAAGCGAGAGCCAGAGGTTCCGCCGCAGAACTTCAGCCGACACCTGGAAGCTAGTACCGTGCGCGCCGCTCGTCGAACCAGCGGGGCACCCCACGTCCCGGAACTCGGAGTCGAACCGAGGAGAGCGCCGTCATGAGCAGCACGTGGGCCCAGCCCATCCCGGGGAGACACAGTGGATGGCATCGAGGCCGTGACCGGATTCGAACCGGCGTACGCGGTTTTGCAGACCGCTCCCTCACCACTCGGGCACACGACCGTGAGCGCCCCCGGCAGGAATCGAACCTGCGACCCCCAGGCTCGGAACCTGGTGCTCTCTCCGCTGAGCTACGAGGGCATGGTGTGCGCCCCTGGTGCCGACCCAGGTCTGCTCGAAAGCGCCGGATTTACAGTCCGGGGGGCGTGCCGCCGCCCACGACGCACATGGTGTGACTGGGCGGATTCGAACCGCCGCCCCCGGGGCCACAACCCGGTGCGCTAGACCGCTGCGCTACAGCCACCGTGCCCGCGCCGGGGATCGAACCCGGGCCCTCTCCGGTGTGAACGGAGCGCTCATTCCGCTGAGCTACGCGGGCATGCGCGGAAGGGGTGGGATTCGAACCCACGAGGAGGCTCTTCACCCCCTGCGACGCTTCCAACGCCGCTCCCGTGACCGCCGGGACCCCTCCATCGCTCCGGTGGCTGGATTCGAACCAACGCCTGTACGGATTAACAGTCCGCTGCCCTACCGCTGGGCGACACCGGAATGAGCGCAGCGCTCGCAGCGCCGCGAAGTAGAGCCGACGGGGATCGAACCCGCACGATCCGCCTTGAAAGGGCGGCGACCTGCCAGTTAGTCGACGGCTCCATGCGTGCCCCGAGCTGGTGTCGAACCAGCGGCCTCCTGCTTGTCGAGCAGGCGCTCTCCCGCTGAGCTACCGGGGCATGTCGGCCAGCCTGACCAGCGCCAGGTCGAGGCAAATTCATTTGTAACTTAAAGTGTCTTACTCGTTGCCCATCTGGGTAGGGAGCAGAGATCGACAGCGAAGATCGCTCCTGCGGTGGAGGGGCCACCCGGGGGCATGAGCGCTTGGGGGAAGCGATGCCGAGTTTTGTTACCCGCGCCAACGGATCCCGCAACGGGAGCGCCGCCGCCTCGATCAGCACCCAGCCCATCACCGAGGCCATCGGGCGGGCCCGCGCCGCCGCCGCCAAGGAGCGCGAGGACCGCGACCACCACGGCCCCGGCTCGTGGCACAAGGGGCTGCTCATCGGTGCCACGATCGCCGCGCCGGCGAGCTGGATGGGGCTCGCGTGGGCTGTCGTGCAGTGGCGCGACGAGCACGTCACGGTCGTTCACGCGGTCTGGATCGGCTTCGCCACCGTCCTCGCCGCGGTCTGGGCCGTCATCGCCGCCTCGTACGTCAGCCGGCGGCAGTCCGCCAGCCAGCACGACGAGCTGCTGCTCGGCTTCGACGCCGTCGCCGACCGAACGATGGACTCCAGTCAGGCCGTCGCCGGCGTCGTGGAGCACCTCGCCAACGCCATCCCGAACGCCAAGGTGCACAGCCTCAGGTAGGTCCGTCGGATACCCGACTGAGCTGCGGCGGGAGGCGGTTCAAGGAGGGCTTGCAGCGTCTGGCCACTGTGGTCCGCGATCGGTACGCTACTCGTCGTGACCGAGCCTGCTGCCACCGTCGACGAGTCCTCCCCCGCCGCTCCGGCCGCGCCCCCACCCCACGACCGCTTCGACGTCTTCCTCGACGCGATTGGCAGGACCTTCGGACTCGGCTTCGGCCTCGGCATGGCGGCCGTCGTCGTGCTCGTCGCCGTGGCGGTCATCAGCTCCGGCAAGCTCGGCGACATCTTCGACGAGGACCAGTTCCACGACCGCGTGGACTCGATTAACGCGGTGTACCGGCAGGGCGAGCGCGTCCGGGCGGAGCTGAGCAGGTCGGGCACCGCGCTGACCAACGAGACCATGTGCGAGGACGCCTTCCACCGCGTGGGCGCCGACGATGAGCGGGTTAACCGCTGGACCAAGGACCAGAAGCCGGACACCGCCTTCGCCGAGCTGCGCAAGCTGTCGTTCATCAACGGCTGCCTCGGCCGGCCGAACCAGCTGCCGGCGACGCCACTGCCCACGCCGAGCCCAACCAGGTAGTTGGTAGCGGAGGCTGGATTTGAACCAGCGACCTCTGGGTTATGAGCCCAGCGAGCACTCCGAGCTGCTCTACTCCGCAAGCGCCCCGCGCTGGGATCGAACCAGCGACACCCGCCTTAGGAGGGCGGTGCTCTGTCCTCTGAGCTAGCGGGGCATGTGGTGCGCCGAGCGGGAGTCGAACCCGCGACTTTCGGA
Organism: Micromonospora maritima; assembly: GCF_902825405.1. Lineage (GTDB taxonomy): Bacteria > Actinomycetota > Actinomycetes > Mycobacteriales > Micromonosporaceae > Micromonospora > Micromonospora maritima. The sequence goes on from NZ_CADEAU010000005.1 coordinate 20,493, forward strand.
TTAAGAGTCCGCAGCTCTGGCCTCTGAGCTACCGGCGCATGGTGCCCCCGGGGAATTCCGACATCCCGACCCGCCGGTTAAGAGCCGGCTGCTCTTCCTCTGAGCTACGGAGGCTTGGCGGAGAGAAGGAGGGTTGAACTCCTACGGGCTGTTTCACCCCAACCGCTTTCGAGGCGGTGGCCGTCGCCAGCTGTCGGCTGGTCTCTCCAGGCTGTGACCCGTCGGCTGGCCCGGCCACGTCACCGCCACAGCGACGTCCGGGGAGTCGAACCCCGGCAACACCCACCGCCCCCGGGTAACCCCAGCCAGGGCTGACATGCCCGGCGGCACCCGGGCCTTGCGGATCAACGTCGGGTAGACAGGATTTGAACCTGCGAACCTCCCGGTCCCGAACCGGGCGCGCTACCAAGCTGCGCCACTACCCGCTGGTCAGGACGGCCGGGCTCGAACCGGCGGCCTCCGGCCCCCCGAGCCGGCGCGCTACCCACTGCGCCACGTCCTGATGCGCGCCCCCGGCAGGATTCGAACCTGCGACCCCTGGATCCGTAATCCAGTGCTCTATCCGCTGAGCCACGGGGGCATGGTGTCGTCGGGTGGGCTCGAACCACCGCATCTCCGAGTTATCAGCTCGGTGCCTTCACCAGCTTGGCCACGACGACCTGGCGGAGAGGGAGGGATTCGAACCCCCGGCGGTTTCACCCGCTCCGCGCTAGCAACGCGGCGCCATCGGCCAGACTCGGCCACCTCTCCATGTTCTTGCTGCGCGGCGCCGACGGGACTCGAACCCGCGACCTCTGCCGTGACAGGGCAGCGCTCTAACCATCTGAGCTACGACACCTTGGCGCGCGACCTCCCAGCCGGCTCGGCTTCCCCGCAGGGGCTCGATCTCGCGTCTGGACCGCCTGTCGCGCATCAGCGATCCTGCGGCCACGAGCTGGCCGGACTGGGCAGTGGAATCGGGCGGAGTCGAACCGCCGGCCTCGGGATTGCGAAACCCGCGCTCTACCGTCTGAGCTACGACCCCAGGTTGTTGCTGCGTGCGCTCGGAGGGAGTCGAACCCCCACGCCTCTCGGCACCGGTTTCTGAAACCGGCGTGACTACCATTTCCACCACGAGCGCGTGGTGGCCGCCGGCAGGATTTGAACCTGCGACTCCCCGCCCCTCCTCCAGTCGTACGCACTGGCCGTCGGACGTGTCGACCCGTCGACGAACGGTGGGGCGGTTGCTCTCCCGCTGAGCTACGGCGGCACGAGAGCCAGCGGCGGGAGTTGAACCCGCATCCTCCCGATTACGAAACGGGCGCTCTGCCTGGTGAGCTTCGCTGGCGTGCGGAGCCGACGGTGGGACTCGAACCCACGACCTGCGGGTTACAAGGCCGCTGCTCTGGCCATCTGAGCTACGTCGGCGTGCGCTCCGGGACAAGGATTCGAACCTCGCTTTCCGCATCCAGAGTGCGGCGTCTTGCCGAATAGACGATCCCGGAAGGGTGGCCGGCGAGTCGCGATCTCGCCGGCCGGCGGTCAGCGCTGCACGGCGCTCGCCCAGGTGGGGACCGTCGGCTGCAGCTGCAGCTCCATGCCGGCCTCGGCCGGCGTCCGGTCCGCCTTGCGCTGGTTGCACGAGTAGCAGGCGCTGACGGTGTTCTTGTAGCTGTTCCGACCGCCGCGCGAGCGGGGCAGGATGTGGTCGACGGTCGTGGCAGGGGCGAGGCAGTACCCGCACCGGTGGCCGTCGCGGCGCAGCACGCCGGCCTTGGACCAGGCGGGGCCGTTGGTGTAGCGCCACTTCGTGACGACGTAGCGGACGAGCCGCAGGACCTTGGGCATCGGGAAGACGCCGATCAGCCGGTCCGGCTCGGCTTCGTGGATCTCGGCGACCTGGCGCATGAGCATCCGGATCGCGTGTCGTACGGGGACCCGGTGCAGTGGTCCCAGGTCGGCGTTGAGGACGAGAACGGCGTCCACCGGGCCTCCTTTCGTCTCGTGGCCGGTGATCGTTGAGAGCGGACGACGGGGTTCGAACCCGCGACCTGCACCTTGGCAAGGTGCCGCGCTACCAGCTGCGCTACGTCCGCATGGTGGGTGCTGCTATGGTGCTGAACGCCCGCCGGACCGGCCGGCCCTGCTTGCAGGGTTCCTCTTCGGAGGCTCTCCGGCGGGCGCCTTCGTGTTGTGGAGCCGCCGCGGGGAGTTGAACCCCGGGCCTCGTCCGTACCAAGGACGCGCTCTACCTCCTGAGCTACGGCGGCGGGTGGATCAGATGGCGCCGAGGCCGACGTGCTCGCCGTGAGCTTGGGCGACCAGGCAGGGCCATGCCACGGCTGCGCAGGCGCGGCAGACCCATTGCTGACGCTCGCGGCTCCAGGCCGGCCGGTGGTAGGCGGGCGGGAGGGTGAACCGCGTCGTGGCTTCGAGGCCCTCGATGCCGGCGAGGTCGTCGACGAGCAGCCCGGCTGGGGCGGCGGGTCGGCGGGCCTTGCAGTGCGGGCAGATCAGCGGCGGGCGGCAGCGGGCGACGTCCTGGATCCCGGGCTCGCCTCCACCCCTCAGGGTGGCCATCGCCTCGTCGAGATCGGCGCCGGTGGCGCGACAGAATGCGCGCACTTTGCCGATCTCGGGGTAGTCGTCCCATTCGCCGTTCTGCCACCGGAACACCGTGCTCCGGCCGATGTGCCCTTGAACGATCTGGGTGATCGACGTGATCTCGTCGGTTTTGGCATTCTCGACCGCGCGCCGCACGAATGCGGCCCATCTCTGCTGCGGCGTAGTCGATTGCATCTCCGCCACTCCCCCCAGGCGTTGAGAATCGCGAGGCCGCTACCTGCTCCAATGGGCGCCCTCGTCTTGATGATCTGCTCAGCTGACGCTACGTTGTGCACCATACCGTCTCGTACGGAGTGGTTCACTCTGGCTCATCCCTGGGGGACAAGTGGCTCGTCAAGAGATCGTCAAGCTGTTCGACGACATCACCGGTGAGGACATCACCGATCAGCGCGGTGCCGGCCGCGTCGAGTTCGAGGTCGGGGGCAAGCGGTACGAGGTCGACCTCAGCACCAAGAACCAGGACGCGCTCAAGGAGGCTCTGGAGCCCTTCATCTCTGCTGGTCGGCGCGTCGTCAGCGCCAGCGTCCGCCGGCACCTGGAGTCGCCCAGTCGCCGCACTGCGCACCTGGATCGTGCCCAGCTGGCGGAGATTCGCCGCTGGGGGCAGGAGAACGCCGCGGCTCTGGGCCTGAAGCCGCCGTCCGACAAGGGTCGGGTCTCCAACGAGGTGCTGGAGGCGTACCGGGAGCACGACGGGCAGCGGGTGCGCCGGCCGGTGCCGCCCGCGTTTGCCGCCGCCTGACGTGCAGAACTGTCGACGAGGCCGGTGGTGGGGCGACTCGCTGCCGGCCTTCGTCGTTGAGCGGTGCCGGGGACTTGAACCCCGCCCAGCAGCTTGGAAGGCTGCCGCTCTGCCAGATGAGCTAGCACCGCATTGATCTTGCGTAGGCCGTAGGGGGCTCGAACCCCTAACCTCCTGGGCGAGAACCAGGTGAGCTGCCAGCTTGCTCCAACGGCCCATGGAGCCGGCGAGGGGTCGGGTTGCGCGCCCGGGCGCTTCCCCTCGCCAACGTGCCCGACCGGGACTCGAACCCGGAACCTCCCCCTCAGCGGGGTGCTCTGCCACTTGAGCTACCGCGCCAGCCGGATGCCAGTCCGGCCCCCGCCCTACCGCTCTCGGTCCTCCTCGCCGCTGGCACGGCGGATCGTCGCGAGTTCGGGTCGGGCGAACCTGTGCCCACCGCCGGCGTCGAACCGGCAACCTCCGAGTTTTCAGCCCGGCGCTCTACCCCCTGAGCTTGGTGGGCGTGCACGTGGAATCGCAGGGAGTCGAACCCTGGGCCTCCGCTCTGCCGAAGCGGTGCTCTACCAACTGAGCTACGACCCCATCGCCCGGCCGCCGACAAGGAGCTGCCGGCGGCCGGGGTGTTGCATGCCATCCACTGTGTAGTTCTCAATGATCATCGCCGAGCCGGCCGAGGCCGGGACGTTGCGCAGGGGCGACAGGACTCGAACCTGCAACCGCCGGTTTTGGAGACCGGTGCTCTACCAGTTGAGCTACGCCCCTATGAAGTTTTTCCTGGTCCGGATATGGAAGAAGCCGCCTCACCCCGTGTGCTGGGTGGGCGGCTTCCGCGTTCTGCGGGGCGCTAGCCGCGCCACCTGCCCAGCGTCTGGGTGTTCCACTGCTCATCGAAGGCTCGTCCGTTGCACGCGGGCAGCACGACGTAGCCGAGCGGCATGGACCGCTTCGACTCGCTGATGTGCTGCGCGTTCATCGGGGAACTCCTCGATCGGTGGTTGACCTTGCACTCATGACGGTAGGTGGCAACGTGCCAATCGGGCAAGGTTTTTTCGGGGCACGGCATCGACGGGGATGCGTCGAGGGGCGGTCACCGGATGGTGTCCGCCCCTCGTTTTCGCAGGTCAGTCCTGTTGTTCGTCGGGCTCATCGGCGCGCCGAAATTCTTCGACCTCGGCGAGCATCTGCGCGCGGTAGGCGGCCACGCGATCCTCGTCGAGGTCCATCTCGGCGCGTACCTCGGGCCAGCTTCGACCGCTCACGCGGCGACCGACCTCTGGGCGATCCGGTCAATCAGTCGATGCAGCTCGCCGACCGGCACGACCCGGTCCTCACGATCCCCCTGGCTCGCCCTGAGTCGGGCCTCCTCGGCTAGCTCGCGCACAAGATCGTTCGGGGTGATGCCGCGGCGGTCGGCTTCATCCTCCAGCCAGATGGCCAGGGCCTCGTCCTCGCCGCGGATGCGGAACGAGTAGGACATCTTGACGGGGCGCCGCTCTCGTTCCACGGTGGCGCCGGTTAGATCAATGGGCTCCTGGGAGAGCTTCAGTGCTTCCTCGCGTTCGCGGTTCATGACGCACCCCTGTTCAGCAGTACCTCGGCATCGGTGATTTCATCGCCGGTCAGGTGTCGAGCGGTGACCACCAGGTACTGGTCATCGCTCTCCTCGATGAGGGTTACCGCCAGGAGCTGGGCGTCGCGCCCCCGTCCGATGATCCGCAGGATGGAGCCGATGTGCTGGCGGATCTTGGGGTGGGCGTAGCGCAGGACGTAGACGACGTCCTGCCAGGCCACCTTGTTGACAGCTAGGGCCTCGTAGCTGTCGTCGTCCCAGCGGTATTCCTCATCCACAGGGTGAGTATACATTTGTAGACACCGCCAATGGGGAGTTCGCTCGGGTCGCTTTCCGGAGCTGCTTACTCGATCTCGTCCTCGGACGAGGCCCCAGGAAGCCACCGTACGCCGACGCGCTTCGCCTGCAGCTCCTTGACGAGCCCGTCAACGTCGCGGCCGATCCAGCCCAGCTTCCGGGCGTACGGCGGGGCGGCGACCACCCGGCCGTCGCGCACCTCCACGCCGACGGTCGCCCGCCCCATCGGCACCCAGAGCGCGCCGGCCTCGACCGTCCGCGGCAGGGTCACCCGCCACGCGAGCGCGCCCTGCTTCTCCGCCTGGTCCGTCGTCCAGCCCGAGCCGTAGGTCTTGGACCAGCGGCAGGCGATCCGCAGGATCCGGGTGCACTCGCCGGCGATGAGCAGGTTGCGCTCCTGGAAGCCGCCCGGGCCATTCCATTGCCGCACCGTCGGCAGGTGCTCCCGGTGCGGGATGCCGTGCTTCTTGGCCAGGGCGACGCCGAGGGAGTCGATCCCCTCGGCGCCGCCCGACACGACCAGGTCCGGCCGCCGGCGCGCGAACACGCCCTCGATGATCTCCTCGGCGGCGGCGAGCGCGCTCAGGTCGACGAACGTGGTGCTGCCGACGATCGCCAGCACCACCGGCTCGGTCGGCAGGGTGGTCACTGGCAGGACAGGTGCTGCTCGGCGAACCCGTCCGCCGAGAAGCTGATCATGCTGGAAACAACTCGCGCGGCGGCCACCTCGGGCAGGGCGACCAGGCTGCCCTCCGGCAGCACCGGCAGGACGCCCTCCCAGGTCACGTCCGACCCTCGGCCCACGACCCGAAGCACCGTCTTCATCCCGCCCTGCGGCACCGTCGCGGTCAGCGCGTGAGCCACGGCGAGCGCCGTCCGCTCCACGGCCTCCATGCCAGACCAGCCGTGCTCGGTGTAGGTGGCGCCGGCGACGTAGTCGCCGTCGACGTAGACGTGGACCGTTTCGTCGTTGGGTCGCTCGATGGTCACTCGATCGGTCATGCCCTCTCGCCTTCCTCGTTTGTCGTTGCCGCGTGCTCCTGGCTGGCGCCCACGCGGCTTCTGCCCGGCGCCGCGCGGGGGGCTCAGGGAGAACCGGCCCGGCATCGGGTCAGGCATTGCGCTGTTGCGCCTGCTTCTCGAAGTGCTTGCGGCGCCTGGCGAAGTATCGCCGCACGGCGAGCCACTCGTCTTGCACCGCTTCCACGTCCTCCTCCGAGGGCTCCTCGCCGGTGGCGCGCTGGAGGTGGGCTCGCATCTCGTCGTACTCCAGGCCGCTGATGATTGACTCGAACAGGTCGTAGGCGTTGGCGTTGACCATGGGGTCGCTCATGCCGGCATCTCCGAGCGTGGCCGAGGCGGCGCGTCCGCGGCGGTCAGCTCGCAGCCGCACTCGATCGGATCGTGCGCGTGCCCGTCCTTGCGGGCCTGCCAGATCAGGCCGAGCAGCTGCTCCTCAGTGAGGACGAACAGGGCCCGCCGGTCGCTCTCGCGGACCTCGATGTCGAGGCCGAGCACCAGCACGGTGCCGTACAGCCCCTCGGCCGTGCGCTCCGGCTCGGGCAGGGACGCCCAGTGCGCCCGGAAGTCCTGGAGCATCTGATCGAGGCTCATCGGTCGGCCGCCTGGAGCCCGGCGCGCACGCCGGCGTTGAACACGGCGATCGTGGCGTACTGGAACGCCTCGTGGCGGGCCTCGGTCCAGCGCGTGGACATCGGCTCCTTGGCCAGCAGCCAGCCGGTGTACGCGCCGATGCCCTCGATCCGGGCCATGTCGTAGTCCTCCTCCAGGATCTCGTGGGCCCGGGCGGGGTTGCGCTTGACGCACTCGGTGCAGCTGACGCTGACCCCGCAGCGGCTGAATCCGCAGCCGGGGCAGCGCCGCAGGTCGAGGGGCTCCACCGGGCGGCGCCTCGGCGCGACGACCGGCACGAAGCGGCCCTCGGCGATCAGGCCGCCGAGCAGCGCCCGGGTGGCGGCCAGGTGCTGCTCGGTCACCTCGGCGTCCGGGTGTCCGGCGATGTAGGCGGCGAAGCGGCGCACCTCGTTCTCGTCGATCAGGGTGTCGCTCACGGCTCGATCCTCTCGATGACCAGGGTCGGGGTGTCGTCGCGCCACCAGCGGTTCATCGGGCTGCCCTGGTCGTCGACGGGCCAGGTGGCGCGGTGTCGGTCGGCGGCGTCGGCGAACGCCTCCCGCTCCTCGGTGGTCATCTTCTTGGTCAGCCACCACCAGTTGCCGTGGAGGTAGACCGAGAAGCAGGCAGCGTCCAGCTCCGGGTCCTGCAGCCGGCCGGCGGCGGCCAGGGCCCGCAGGGCGGCCCGGGCGTTGTTGCGGTACTCATCCATGAAGTCGGGCTCGCTCGTCAGCGGGTCCCCGGGGTAGTCGCTGAGGAAGATGGCCTGCGCGACCCGCTCGATGTCCTCCTCGCGCGGCTCAGCCACCGCTGCTCACCTTCGCGCCGTTGCCGCCGAAGCCGCCGCGCGCCGGCAGGCCGAGGTTCGACCGCCCGGAGCTGTTCCCGGCGGCCACCTTCTGGCCGCCACTGGGCAGCCGATCACCGGTCCGGTACGTGCTGCCGCCGTAGCTGCCGACGTAGATGAAGGCGCCGCCGTCGTCGTCCTCGCACTCCTCGGCCGGCAGGATGGTGCGCTGCTCGTCACCGCAGTACGCCGTGTCCTGGGTGCTGCTGCAGCCGGCGATCGTGGTGCCGACGGCGGCGGCGAGGGCCAGGAACGTGGCCGACAGGGCCACCTTCGAGCTGCGCCTGTTCACGCCTTCTCCGGCCGCAGGAAGGTGGTGGTGTCGGCGAGCGCCCAGGCGATCGAGTCCTGGCGGTACTCGCCGGCGAGCCGGATCAGGTCGGCGCGCAGCCGGCTGATCGCATCCAGGTCCACGGGCAGCTGCAGCGCCCAGCAGGCGTTCTGCCACGGGTCGGTCGGCTTGGAGTGCCAGTTGCCGTGGATGTGGCCGCCCCGGTACGAGGCGGCGATGCCGATGGCCTGCTCGACGCGCCGGGCGAAGTCCGCCCACTCGCGCTGGGGCAGCTCGTCGTCGGAGTTGCCGATGCTGATGTAGGCCACCGCGCGGCGGCTGATCTCGGTCTGGCTCATCGTTGGCCAGCTCCTTTCGTTCTCTCTCTGGCCTGGCGGCCACCGCGGGGGCTCGGGGATCCCGAGCCCCACGGAAGCGGTCAAGCGGAGGCACCGCACACGCACTGCTGGGCGTGCGCGGTGCGCGAGAAGGCGCCGAGCAGCAGTGCGGCGGTCTCGACGGCGGCGCAGTCGCAGTGGTGGTCAACGTGCAGGCGGGTGGTGGGGTTGACCGGGGCGTTGAGGTCAGGGCGGCAGTCGCACAACGGCGACCCGGGGCGCTCCACGATGCGGGCGTCCCGGAAGCCGTGCTCCACCAGGGCGTCGACGACCCGGCCGGCGAGGTCGGCAACCCACTCCTGGGTGTCCGGGCTGTCATGCAGCAGGCTGTCGACCTCGTCCAGGCCGTAGTTGTCGAACGGGAACCGGCAAATGGCCATGGCGGCCACGTCGGCGGCAGTCATCAGGCAGTCTCCAGGTGAGCCAGGCGCACGCGGCGCAGCCACGCCTCGATCGGCGCGGGGTCCGGGTGCGCCGGCAGGGGCGACGTCATGTTGTAGAGGGCACGCTCGGCGCCGGCCAGCAGCTCCAGGGCGATGCCGGCGTTGCCCGCGGCGACCTGCTCGCCGAAGTTGCGGTACCAGTCCGGGTCGTCCAGCTCGATGCGCAGGCTGCCAGTGCGGTACAGCTCGACACCCTGGGCGATGAGCCGGGCGAGATGCCTGGCGTGCTTCGCCGTGCGCTTCCGGAGGTCGGAGGAGAACGAACCGTCGCCGCGGTCGTTCAGCTTCTGGAACTGCTTGGTGGCGTAGCCGAGGTAGGCGCGGCGCACCAGCTCGGAGCCGAGCAGCGTGGAGCGCAGCTCGATCAGCTCGTCGCCGAGCGGGGTTCTGACCTCATAGAGGCGCTCGGGCAGCCACATCAGCTCCATCGCGGTTGGATTGCAGCCGAGCGCGAGCTTGCAGAGCTTTCTCGCCTCATGCAGCGTGAAGTCAGGGTTCGTCGTGACGACTGACTCCTTGGGCTGATGCAGCCCGTGGAACTCGACGGTGGGCGCGGCGAAAACCCCAAGCCGGTCAACGTCGGAGCCGCGGTGGGCCAGCCCGTAGGCGGTCGACCCGACGATGCCGGAGAGCAGGACGTGCACGTCAGCCCTCCACGTCTCGCACGAGGCGGTAGCCGGTGCTCGTCGGGCGGAACCGGTTCAGGCGGATCCGGGTGCGGCGCGCCCTCAGGATCGAGGGCGACGGCTCGCCGTGGGCGTCCACGGCGATGACGTCAGCGTGGGTGCTGTCGACCGCCGTCACCTTGACCAGGCGACCCTCGCTGCGCTTGTCGTTGTCGGCCCAGATCTGCCCGACGCGGACAGCGGGCAGATTCTTCTCGGCCATGTCACTTCCCTCCAGAGGTCTCGGCGACCTCCATCTCGCTGGTGATGTCGCGCAGCTCGGTGACGATCCTGCGGATCGTGGCGGGCAGGGAGCCCTCGCCGAAGACGCTGAGGCCGGCCTCCACGCCGGCGAGCTGCCCGGTGACGCTCTCCAGTCGCTGACGCAGGTGGGTGGTCGTGGTGCTCACGCCGCCTCCTTCTGCTCGGCCGCGGGGCGCGGCCAGGTCTTCCACTCGTCGAACTTCTCGGCGGGCACGGGCTGGTCGAGCAGCGTGGCCGCGTCGACCTCGGACAGGCCGTTGGCCTGCAGGCCGGCCATGGCGCGCTCCCGGGTGAAGTGGCCGGAGGCGTAGTGCACCCAGACCCCCTCGTTGGCCTCGCCGATCAGCTGGTGCAGCAGGTACGCCATCGTCAGCTCCCCTGCTCGCGGTAGTTCCGGGCGCCGAGCGGGCTGCACCTCACCGCGAGCAGCGCGTAGGTGGCCACCGCGCCGAGCGGCAGGGAGGCGAAGACGAGAACCTTGCCCCAGAAAGGCATCAAAACTTCCCTTCATCGACCTGAAAGACGGTGAGCCCGAGCGACCTCCACATCCGCACGACCTGCTCCCGGTCGTCGAAGACCCCGACGACGGTGCAGCGGTCGCGGATCTCGCGGTCGAAGATCTCCCGCTTGACCTCGGCGTCGGTGCGGCCGTCGCCCTTGGCGCGCATGTAGAGGCCCAGGGACGGCACGCCGACGTGCTTGGTGAGCCAGGCGGTCGTGTCGGCCCGGGCGGTCTCGTCCCGGCCGGAGCAGAAGACGATCGGGAAGCCGGCGGCGTACATCGCCCGGACGGCGGCGATCACCCCCGGGTTGGGCAGGTCCTCGGACACCCGGGTCATGTCGAACGGCGAGCGGTCGCCGCGCAGTGCCACCGTGCCGTCGATGTCGACCATGACGATGTCCGGCGCGCCGGGCTTCGGCACGTACGGCTGAGCGGGCGGCATCGAGACCAGCTTCGGCAGCGCCAGCTTGCCCTTGCGCTGGACGAGGTAGCGCTCGTGCATGCCGCGGATGGCATCCTCGCCGACCCACGGGTGGCCGGCGATGCGGCGCAGATTGTCGCGCTGGATGCACTCCTCCACCGACACGGCGAGGCACTCGTCATTGACGGCCAGCTCGGCGCCGGTGCGCGCGATCATCGCGACCCAGACCCTGGTCGCCTCGGCGGACAGGTTGGTGTCGTCGACGATGACGGTCCTGCCGGCGGCCAGCAGCCCCTCGACGGCGGCGTGTCCGGCGATGGAGACCTGATCCTCCTGCTCGCGCTCCTGCGAGCGGTCGCCGTGCAGGAGGTCGCGCAGGCCGTCGCGGCTGATCCGGGCGGCGACGACGCCGTCCTGCAGCAGCTTCGACCGCAGTCGCAGGGCCTCGGTGGTCTTGCCCGAGGCGGGCAGGCCCCGGAAGACGATCAGTTTGCCGGCCGAGCGGATCACCACGCCGGCAGTCGAAGAAGTGGGCACCCACATATCGTACGCGAGGCTTCCCAAAAGTGGGACCCCACATGGCAGACTGATCGGGTGGCAGACAAGACCCCGGAGCCGGACCGGCACGTAGATCCGCGCGTGCCCGCCCGCGCGCCGAGGGAGCTGCAGGACGCGGCGCGTCGCGCGCTGCCGGAGGGCAAGGTCCTGTCGCAGGCCGTGGTGGCATTCCTGCACGCGCTGGTTGCGGATCCCGAGCGGGCGCTCGCGCTGCTCCGTGACCACTGGCCGCCAGAAAAGAAGGGGCGCCCCAGGACCAGGTCCCAGGGCACCCCTGACGAGTAGCGCCGCTACGCCGGCGGCCGGATGATCGGCTCGGCCGGAGCGGCATGTCGTTCGAGGAAGCGCAGCGCGGTCTGCAGCGGCTCGCAGTCGACGAGCCCGCATTCGCCGCACCGCCGGTCCTCACCCTGCGGCCGGTGCTTGGCCGCCCTACGCTTGGCGACCGTGACCATCCAGCCGAGGTCCCGACGGCGGACTGGGGCGTCCATCTCAGCGCCTGCCGTGGAACGCCGCGCCGCTGACGAGCGGCCGGCGAGCGACGTCGCGCAGGTGGGCCAGGGCCTCGTCGAGCGCGGGGCATCCCTCTTCGGTGCAGCGGTCGCAGCACGGGATCCACGGCGCACCTTCGGGCCGGCGGTGCACGGCGACGACGCTGTTGGAGCGCAGCGCCTCGGCTGTCAGGACGCTCACGACTGGGCGCCCGGCACTCGGTAGAGCATCTGCTGGCCGAAGGTGGGCTGCGGGTCGGCCTGCGGGTGAGCCTCGGCCGGAGGGTGCGCGGGGGCCGGCGCTCGCCCCACGGCCCGGCGCATACCGAGAGGGCCGGCGTCCATCGCCGTCATCTCCCGGCGGAGCCTCCACAGTCGCCACCTACGTACGGGCCAGGGTCGTCGCATCATCCTCACGCTCCCAAGTTGGGTGGGCCGGGAGGGGCGCGGCGGCGAGGAGACCCCCTCTCCCCGCCGCCGCGACCCGGATGACGGGCCCGACAGCAGGGCCCCTTCGGCTCCTACCGCCGCGCCCGGCCAGCGGGCGTGGGCGTCCCCCACGGGGGAAGGCGACACCCACGCCCAGCAAGGGGGTGCGGGGCCATCCGGACCGCCTGGGGGGACCGACCGGAGTCGGGTGCCCGCACCCTGTCTGTGGGCGTGCTGCTCGGTGCATTTCCTGCGCCGGCACCGTGCACACCGGCAACCATCAATCTGGCACGTTGCCATTAGGCACACAAGGGGGAGCGCCGATTTAGGTGACAGAAAGTTTGGGGACCGGCACCCGCAGGCGTCGATCCCCAGCTCGTCAGTCCCCGTACTCGGCTGCGGCGGCGTGGAACGCGCCGCGGAGCACGTCCAGCGCCACGTCGGGCGGCACGCCGTGCTCGCGCAGCCGAACCGCCAGGTCCAGGTAGGCGTCCTCGCCGGAGGTCCGCCACCAGCCGTCCCCTCCGGGGATCTGCTGGATCTGCCGGCGCAGCGCCGCGTCGGTCATCTCCACCTGCGACCTCGGGGGATCTGGACGCGGGCCACGGCCGGCGCGCGGCAGTCCGAGCGGCGCCGGCGCAGCAGGGTCTTGGCGTCGGCCAGGGTGGCCGGCCGCGGCCCGGGCCCGCCGCAGCCGCACGAGTCGAACAGCGGTCCATCGTGGCGGTAGCGCGGGTCGACCGCCCGGCGGCCAGCCTCGACGAGCATGGCGATCTTGCGCCACTGCGCGCGGTTGCCCCGCCGGGGAGCGTGGAAGTCACGGCCCAGCTCGACCATCGGCTGCCGGCAGTCCGGGCAGCGCGGCGCGGCCTGCTGCGGGTGCTTGGCGCTGCGCCGGCAGGCCACGCAGCCGAAGTGCGTCTTGACCTGGGAGAACATGCTGTATCGGCACATGGTTACTCCTCCTGGGCGGTCAGGCGCTTGCCCTCGCGGCGAGCCCGCCGGCGCAGCCCTCGCTTGATCCGCGAAGTGACGCCGGCGCGCCGCAGGAAGGGGTAGGTCCGCCGGTGCTCGATGGCGTCCTGCTCGTCGCCGCTGTTCAGCTTCTGCTTCACGCCGCCTCCCCTTGCCGATGGTCGACCACGATCGAGGCTCGGGCGGCGAGCGGGCTCAACCGTCGCCGATCCTCGGCGGCCATGAAGGCGGTCGTCGCCGGCTGGCCGAGGAGGTCGACGGTCAGGTGGGCGCGCTCGGCCTCCAGCGGCCAGCGCTTCGTGGTCATGCCGCCGTCGTCGTGCTCGATCAGGTGGATGATCGTGTGCTTGTCCGCCACGGTGCTCTACCAGGCCTTTGCGCGAATCGGAGGGACATCGAGGTCGTGGTGGCCGCCGCGCTGCGCGGCGAGCAGCTGGTGGCGCATCGCCCGCCAGCCGTGGCGCTCCTGTCGCCGCTTGCGCCGCCGCGTGGGCCGCCCGGCGCAGAGCCGGCAGCAGCCGCGGGTGCCGACGAACGTCGGCGAGCAGCGGGTCCAGATCCGGGCCTCGTCGTCGCGCAGGTGCAGGTCGCAGGGGACGGAGAGCTTGACGAGGTGCCGCTTCAGCTCGGGGTCCCACTCATCGAGGAGCCAGTGGTTGTGCTGCACCCGGAACTCGTGGCGGCAGTACGGGTCGTGCTCCTGGACCCAGTAGGGTCGGTGGACATCGGTACGGGCCATGACGACCTGCCCTTCGGCCGCCCGCGCACCCTGCGCGGGACTAACGCCTGGATGACACGTCGATCACCTCCGAGGTCGAGGGGTGCCGGTACGCGGGTAGCGGGGGGCGTGCCCATCTCCCGGCTCAGCAGGGGAGCGCCCGTCAGGCGATGGTCTTCACGGGCGGGAAGGTACGACACCGCGCAGGATGCGGCAACGACGAATGACCCCCGCAGACAGCGAAGCCGGCCGCCCCGCTTGGGACCGGCCGGCTCGCGCGGCGAGACTCAGCGCTGCTTGGTGCAGGTGAGCACGATCAGCTCGTCGACGTCGACCTTGCTGCCCTTCTTCGCCGACTGCTTGGTCACGGTCCAGTTCTCCGGCAGGACCACCCACGTGTCCAGCTCGTCCTGGCTGCCGAACCTCACGTTGGTGATGCCGAGCTGCTTGAGCTTCTCCTCGGCGACCGCGGCGTTCATGCCGACCAGGTTCGGCATGGTCACGGTCGTGGGCGCGGGCGGCGGCGCGGGCTCGGAGGTGGTCGGCGCGGCGCTCGGCGCAGCCGTGGTCGGCGCGGCCGAGGCGGTGGTCGCCGCGACGGCCGGAGCCACGGCGGCCTGCTTGGACGCGCTCGGCGCGGGGTTCGGTTCGCTGCCGCCGCCGACGATCGCGCCGATGGCGCTCACGCCGCAGCACAGGAGGACGACGGCGCCGACGACGATGCCGACGATGGCCCACGTGCCGAGCTTGCGCTTCGGGGCCACGGGCGGCTGGGGCGGGATCGGCGAGCCGGGCATGGAGGGCTGCGGGCCGTAAGGCGGCAGGTGAGGAGGCTGAGAGGTCACCGGGGGATTATGTCGACCACCCTCGCCCTGGTCAACCGTACTGAACAGCGGTGCTTCGGCGCTGAACAGCTACAGGTTCAGCTCCTGGCGGTGCTGGTCGCGGCGAGCCTCGTACCCCTTGACCCAGCCGCGGTACCAGTCCATGCGGCCGAAGGCGATCAGTGCGAACAGCAGGCCCACCGCGTAGACGGCGTACCAGCGGAAGGCGCCGGCGACCAGGGCCAGGGCGGCGATGACGAAGGAGGTCCACTTCGCCCGCCGGGCGGCGCGCTGGGCATCCTCGACGGACTCCAGGTCCGCCCGGGGCGGGATCAGTCGAGAAAGCCGACGCCTCGTGCTCTGCTCGGTGGTGGTCACCTGCGCCCTCCCGTCCCCTGCCGGCCCCTGCGGCCTTCGTCACCCATGGTGAACCACGGCGCGCAGCGGATTGATACCCGTCGCGCGCCGTGCAATCACGGCAGGTTCGCTCGACCCAGCTGGACGGTCGCCTCGTTGAGGCACTCCTGGCAGTCGTAGCCTGGGCCGGCGTGGCCCTCACCGACGTGCAGCGCCTCGACCAGGACGTGCCAGGCGACGAAGCCACCGCCGGCGCCGGCGCGGGCCTCGGCGAGCCCGCGATCAGCCACCTGGGCCAGCAGGGTCTTGATGGCCTCGCGGCCGGCGATGCAGCGCCGACTCAGCACGACGACGTCCGCGACAAGGGCGCGCAGGTCGGCTGCCAGGCCGGGCTCCTCGTCGGCGACCGCGTCGGCGTACGCGGCCAGGGCGACCCGGGCCTTGGGGTCGTTGACGTAGTCGAGCACGAAGTACCGGGCGCCGGCCTTGTCGCCGCCCGGCCCGTCGCGGCCGTCGGTGCGGCGCACCTCGAATTTGGGGTAGAGCTTGTCGGTCATCGGGGTCCTCTCCGGGGGCGCGAGGGAGCCCGGCGCGCTCGGGGCGGCCGGGCTCCCCCAGGGTCAGTTCAGGGCGGCGCCGGCCTTGAGCGGCTCCTGGCCGAGCATCTTGCGGAACCGGTTGATCTCGCCGAGGTAGACGTTGCGCTCGTTGCGCACGTCGGTCAGCTGACCCTCCAGCTTGGCGGTGCGCGCCTTCAGCTGCCGGCTCTCGGCCCGCAGCTTCTCGTTCTCGCCCTGCAGCTCCTCCAGGCGCCGCAGGATGCCCTCCACGGTGATGGTCGGCATCAGCGACTTCTTCGCCGACACGGCGGCCGGGGCGCTACCGCGCTTCGCGGCCTCGGCCCAGTGCCCCTGGGTGACCTCCCTGATCACCGGGCGCTGGGTGTCGGCCACGACGTCGGCGAGGGTCGCGCCGCCGCTCCGGCCGGCGCCGCGGCCCTTGGTGGCCCGGTCCTTGGCGTCCTGCTCCTTGGCCTTCTTGACCTTGCAGTTGCCCAGGTGCGGCCGGATCGACATCGGGTTCAGGCTGGTGTAGGTGCAGTGCAAGCAGCCGTAGTAGGTCTCCTCCGGCCGCCCATTGCCGGCCTCGACCAGCAGCTCGCGGCTCTGCACCAGGTACAGGGGCTCCCCGGTGCCGCGGTTGTTGACCCGGGCGCGCATCGGGACGTCCATGATGA
Organism: Micromonospora maritima; assembly: GCF_902825405.1. Taxonomy (GTDB): domain Bacteria; phylum Actinomycetota; class Actinomycetes; order Mycobacteriales; family Micromonosporaceae; genus Micromonospora; species Micromonospora maritima. Next base: position 36,744 of record NZ_CADEAU010000005.1, read on the forward strand.
CGGCCCGGCCGTCGACGTGGGTGGCAGTCACTTGACTCGTTCTCCTTGGGTTGAGCTGGTGTATCTCGTCCCGCACGGCGCGGGAGTTCAGGGGCCGCTACGCAGCGGCGGGGAGGGTGGCGCGCAGCGCGCCGAAGGCGTCGAGCACGGCGCGCAGCTGACGGGCCGCGTCGGCCTGGTCGACACCGCGGATCGTCCAGTGCCCGCCCGGGCCGGACAGGACCACGTCGTACGGGCCGCGGTCGCTGGCGGTCTGCGAGCCGTGGTAGATGGCCCACAGGCCCTGCGGCGTGGACCAGGTCCACGAGTCGTCCAGCGCGGGCGCCTTGCGCACGATCGCGGTGTGGTCGGGCACCATGTCGCGGATCAGCTCGGCGAGGCTCGGCTGCGCGACCGCCCGGGCGGTCTGGGTGTCGGTCTGCACGGTGATGCTCCTCAACGGGATGGTCGTCACTGGTGGGGCCCCGCTGGCTTCGGCGGGTAGTTGCCGGGATTGATGACCATGTCGGTCAGCCACTGCGTCAGGCGCTCCAGGGCGGCCTGCCGCCGGTTCGCAGCGCGGCGAGCGCGCTCCTTGCGGTGGTCGCTGGTGCAGCCCACGATCCACCGGGCCTCGCCGTAGAGCGTCGCCATGTCCTCGATCGCCTCGCGCAGCCACTCAGCGCGGCGCTGCCGCCAGCGCGCCGCCAGCTCGTCGCGGGTGAGCGCACCCTCGCCGGAGACCGCGCCGTGGCCGCACCCGCCGCACGCCGTCACCCCGTCGTCAGGGTGGCCGCGCCAGCACTGGTCGACGTCGATGATCCCGAAGCCGCAGCCGTTCTCCCCCACGCAGTCGTCCTTCCAGGACTTCCACTCGGCGAGGTGGTCGGCGTGGGTGTAGCCGCAGGGCGACTCGACCTCGACGCTCACCGGGGCGCTCATCGGGCGCCGCCGACCAGTCGGGCCAGCGCGAACTCGGCGGTGAGGCTGACGGCACCCAGCGGTGCGCGGCGCGCCTTGGCCACGGTCAGCTCGACGCGCTCCGCAGCCGCCGACCGGTGGGTCTCGTCGCGGTGCACCAGGATCACCGTGTCCGACAGCGCCGCCGCCGCCTGCTCGCGCATCTCGCCGAGCGTGGGCCGCGCGCCGCTGCGGGCGGGTCGGCTGACGTCGCCCCCGACCAGCACCGGGACCTCGAACTCGCGGCTCATCTCACTCAGGTCCCGGTACACCTGGCTCATCAGCCGGTCGAACGGGACGCCGGGGGCGACCTCCAGCAGGTTCGGGTCGTCGACGATGAGCAGGTCGACGCCACCGTGCTGGACCGCGGCGTGGCGCAGCATCGGGCGGATGACCTGGTCGACACTCCTGCCGGCGCTCGCGTCCAGGTACAGCGGAGCGTGAGCGGTTCGACGCAGGTAGGCGAGCCTGGCGGCGTACAGCTCATCGTCGGCGCCGCGGTGACCGAGGGGCACGCCGGAGCCGGCGGCAACGATCCGGTCGCGGATCGCCTCGACGGTCTCGCCCGGGGCGCTCATCGCCACGACCCCGCCCTGATCCATGGCGACATGGCGAGCCACGTTGAGCAGGACGGTGGTGACGCCCGCCCCGGGCGGGCCGGCCACGGTGGTCACCGTCCCGGGCGCCAGGGGGCCGATCAGGTCGTCGAGGTTCGGCCAGCCGGTGCTGACGCCGGCCTTGCTGGCGAGCGTGCTCATGTTCAGGTCCTTTCGCAGGGGATGCGCGAGACCGCGTGCGGCGCGGCCCCGGACGGGGTCAGTACAGGGACTCGTCGTCGTCGAATCCGAAGTCGACGAACCGCGAGTAGTGCAGGGGGGCGGCGACGGCGACGGTGTCGGTGGGTCCGCCTCGATGCTTCGCGATGATCATGTCCGCTTCGCCGGCGCGCGGGGACTCCTGGTCGTAGTAGTCCTCGCGGTGCAGCAGGATGACGATGTCGGCCTCCTGCTCGATTTCGCCCGAGTCGCGAAGGTCGGACAGCTGGGGGCGCTTGTCGGTCCGCCCCTCGTTGCCTCGGTTGATCTGCGCGGGCGCGATGACGGTGCACTGCAGCTCCTGGGCCAGGAACTTCAGGTCGCGGGCGTTGGCGCCCACGGCCAGGTCGCGGCGGTCGTACGCCTTGGTCTCGCGCAGCCGCTGCAGGTAGTCGACGGCGAGGACGCCGATGCTGCCGTAGCGCTGGTGGAACCGGCGCGAGATCGACCGGATCTGCGCGACGGTGTGGCAGTCGTCGACGACGTGCAGCGGCCAGCTGGCGATCTCCCTCGACGCCGCCTCGGCCCGAGCCAGGTCTCGCTCGCTCAGGTTGCCGCTGAGGAACAGGTGGGAGTTGATCTCGCCGACGTCGGAGAGCAGCCGCCACATCAGCTCCCGCTTGCTCATCTCCAGCGAGAAGATGATCGACGGGTACCCCCGCTGGGCGGCGGCCTTCGCGAACCCGAGCGCGGCGATGCTCTTGCCCATGCCGGGCCGCCCGGCCGGGATGACGAGCTGTCCGGGCCGGAACCCGCCGAGGAGCTTGTCGAGCGCCCCCAGGCCCGAGGAGATGCCCTTCGGCACGCGGCCCTCGGCGAGCGCCCGCAGGTGGGCCAGCTCGTCGTCCACGAGGTCACCCACGGCGGCCACGGTCGACTGCTGGTTGGCGGCGGTCGCCTCGTGGATGGTCCGCTGGGCCAGGTCGACGATGTCCTCGACGTCGCGGGACGAATCGTCGCCCTGGCCGTACCCGAGCTGGACGATCCGGGTGCCCGCCTCGACCATGCGGCGCAGCACCGCCCGCTCGGCGACGATCCGGGCGTAGTACGCGCCGTTCGCCGCCGTGGGCGGAGTCGCGACCAGCGTGTGCAGGTACGGCGCGCCGCCGAGGCGCTGCAGGTCCCCGGACCGGTCCAGGGTGTCGGCCATGGCGATCGGGTCGATCGGCAGGTTGCGGCCGAGGCGGCTGACCATCAGCTCGAACAGCGTGCCGTGCACCGGCCGGTAGAAGTCCCGCGGCTGCAGGATGTCGATCACGTCGTCAGCGGCGTGCTCGCTGAGCATCATCGCGCCCAGTACGGCCTGCTCGGCGGCGACGTCACTCGGCGGCGTCCGATCGAACTGAGGATCGCCGACCAGCCCCTCGCTGAGGTCGGTCGCGGTCGCGGCGCTCACTTCGTACTCCCGTTGTCTCGGCGGCCGGCGCGCTCAGCGCGGCACAGTCCGCAGTTGTCCTTGCGCTTGCCGGGGTGCTTGTCGCACTTCTCGTCGGCCGGGACGGCCTTCGGGGAGGTGGCGGGACCCTGGCCGCGGGCGGCGGCATACCGCGCCTCGCGGTCGAGCTGCTCCTGGATCCGCTTCTGCTCCCGGCGCATCCAGCCCCGCCAGGTCGCCACCCAGTCGACCTTGACGCCCTTCTGCCCCGGCGCCGACTTGAAGTAGTCGATGAAGGCGTGGGTCTCGACCTTGCCAACCTTCGGGGTGTGCTCCTTCGCCCAGGCGATCATGTCCTCGTCGGGCCAGAAGTCGTCAGGGATGCGGGTCCCCCGGACCGTCTTCGACGCCTTGCTGGTGGGCTTCGCGGCCTCGTCGTCGGAGACGATCTTCGTCTTCGGGTCGGGCTTCGGCGGCGAAGCCGACGAAGAAGAAGAACCACTACTAGAAGAAGAAGTAGAGAGGTTCTTAAAAGCGCGTCCCGCTGCGGGACTAGTCCGGTCCCGCTCCGGGACCAGTCCAGCCCTCGAATCGGGCATTTCAACGTCCCGCTCCGGGACTAGTCCCGCTCCGGGACTAGTCGAACTGGTCTCGCTCTGGGACTGGTCCCGCTCCGGGACTAGTCCCGCTCCGAGACCAGTCAGGGCCTCCGGGATGGTCAGGAGGTAGCTGTTGGTTTCCTTGTCTTGCCATGACGCCTGCACGTTGGGGACGGAGACCTTGAACCAGCCGTCCTCCTTGAGCTGCGGCATCAGCCGGATGGTCGTGGAGCGCCCGAGACCCGCGTACTTCGCCAGCTTGGTGTAGCCGGGCTGGCGCTTCTCCGGGATCAGCCCCGTCTCCGGGTCGGCCAGGGAGAGCAGGGTGAACAGCAGGACCTTCTTCGGGTGGGGCAGGTCCGCCATCCGGATCGCCTCGCCGTACGCCTGTACGTTGACCATCGTCGTCGCCCTCCCCTCTTTCTTCTTCGCCATCACGCTCCGATCCGCCCACTCACGTGCAGCTGGTCGGAGGGTCGAAGTATGATCTGGTCAATGAATTGCCGACCGGCTTCGAGTTGCTTGCCGATGGCATAGAACGTACACTAGACGGGTCAAGGTTGCCACCGCAACTCCGACCGTGAGGCGAGGAAGTCTGATGGGAGCCACCACGCTGACCCGGGGGTCGCGCACCTCCGGGTACGATCCCGCCATGGCCAGCACACCCCCGCTTCGGATCACGGGAGCCCGAGAGGCTCGCGACTCGTGGGCCGACACGGTGGAGCGGGTCACCGCTGGCGAGCACCAGATCCTGCTGCGCAACGCCGCAGCGACCGCCGTCATCCTTCCGCCCGAGTGGTACGCCGCCGCGGTGCAGCAGGTCGGCGAGCCGCCAATGAAGCTGCGCGCTCTCGTTGCCGTGGCATCCGCCCGCACGAACTGGTCCGCCACCGTGCGGATGGTCGAGGACGACGGCAAGCACGTCCTCCTGCTGCGCCACGCCACGGGTGTCGCCTACCTGGTGCCGACCCAGTGGTACGCGCAGACGCTGGAGGCCCTGGGGGGCCCGAGGCTCAACTTCTGACGCCAGCTCGTTCACGAGGCGCCACCAGCGATCACCGTCAGCTGGTGGCGCTTCTCCTCGTCCTGGTCCACGATCACCAGCGCGCGGGCCCGTACCGGATCACGGCGGATGTAGCCCTTCTCGGCCAGCTGGCGCAGCTGGTAGTGCGCGGCGGACACGCCCAGGCCCACGGCCTGGCCGATCTCGCGCACAGAGGGCGGGAAGCCATGCATGCTCACGTGGTCACGGATGACCGCCAGAACGCGGCGCTGGCGCAAGCTCAGGGGCGGGAGCGGGGCGGTCGCGGAAGCGGTGTCCGCGTGATCGTCGCTCACCGGCGGGAGGGTCTGCTGGTCGGTCATCGTCGCGCCCTTGCTGCTCGTTCTGGGGAGGGGGTGGCGCGGCCTGCCGTGGTGGCCAGGCCGCGCCGGAAGTGGTGGAAGGTCAGCCGCGCGGACAGGTCTTGTCGAGGCGGCACGCGGCCTCCTCGGCGACCCGCCGCTGCAGCTGGGCGAACTCCGCGTCCGACATCGACCGAAGGTCGCCCGACGGCGCCGGCTGTGGAGCGGCGGGGTTGCTGCTGCCGTACTGCGTGCCGACGCCGTTGCCGCCGACGCCGGCGAGCGTGCCGCAGCGCCAGACGCTGCCATCGGCGCGCAGCAGGCAGGTCGGCTTGTCGCCCTTGAGGTTCCCCGTGCCGGTGGCCCGGTAGAGGATGTTCTGGCCGGTGCCGAGGGTCGCCACCCACGAGTTGCTGCCGGTCGGGATGACCTCGTACACCTTGATCGACTGCCAGTTCGGGATGTCCTGGTAGTCGGCCTTGACCTTGTCCACGATCGCGCCCGGGGACACCCACACGGGGTTGAGCTTGTGCACTCGCATCGGCGCCAGCGCGAGCCCGGAGTGCCGGGCCGGCACGGAGGTGACCACGGAGATCGCGGTTGCCGAGCCGCGGCCGGTCAGCGGGGTCACGTACGCGGGACGGCCGGCAGCGTCGAGGGTGAACTCCGAATCGTTGCCGGAGTTGACGTCGTCGTCCGGGGCCTCCCAGCCGGCGCGATTGAACACCCAATCGCTGAACGAGCCCATGCCGGCGGTGGCCTCCCGCTGCTTCTCGGCGATGCTCAGCGGGTACGACGGGCCGGGGACCTTCGACGTGTCCGTGGTGATGGACACCTCGCCGGTCTTGCCGTTGTAGAGGGCGACACCGGCGGGCTTCTCGATGATGGTCAGGAAACCGACCTGTCGCTTCAGGGGCACGGCCACCATCGGGGTGCCCCCGTCGCAGTAGGCGTAGGCGTCCGTGGAGCTGAACCGCACCCAGCGCTGCTTCTTCGAGATCTGCCGACCCAGGTTGTGGCTGAAGTTGCCGCCGAGGCGGGCGTCGGCGCGGTCACGGTCGAAGGCGCACTTCTGGTCGGCGCTGCCGCGGCCCTGCAGCGGAAGCTGCTGGGTGAAGGCGACCTCGTAGCCAGACAGCCACCCGCGCCGCTCGACCAGCGTGGCGTACCGGTCCTGGCCGGGCAGGTACGTGGTGTCCACGATGTTGCCGGCGGTGTCGCCCAGGTTGGGCCGCGCCTGCGCCTGGCCCACCTGGTACGGCGCGCGGGCGCCGAGCTGCGGCAGCGGATCGGTGACCACCTTCGTGTCCGCCAGATAGGCCCGATCCTGGTCGTAGTTGATGTGCGCCGCCCACAGCACACCCAGGCCGATGCCGGCGAGAACGCCGACGACGGCCAGGCCCGTGGCGGTGTCCTCGCTGCGCAGCGCGCCGAGGCCGGTGCCGATGATCAGTCCGACCGCGATCACCGCGATCACGGCGAACAGTGGCATCAGCGACCGCAGCTCCCACACCGCGATGGTGCTGTAGTACGGAGCGACGCCGGCGCACAGGAGCAGGCCCAGCGCCGGAAGGCCGAGCCCGAGGCTGACCTTCGCGAAGCGGCTCACCAGTCACCGCCGCAGCTCGTCGACGAGCCGGGGTCGCTGCTGTAGCTCGACGGCGAGTTGATGTCGTTGGCCGGCGACGGCGCGCAGTCCGCGGCCGGGGTGGAGGTGACGGCGGTGTCGAGGGTGCCGTAGAAGGCGCCACCGTAGGCCGCCTGGTGGGTGAGGCTGGTCGGGTCGGCCAGCGAGCCGCTGGCCGCGGCCCGGCTGGCGTCGCGCGACTGCTGGTCGCGGCGCTCCTGGATGCAGGCGGTGGACCTGCCGCAGTGGGCGACGTTGTGGCGCGTGCAGCGCATCGGGTGAGTCCTTTCCGTTGGGGATGGAACGGGTGGTGCTCGACCGGCCGGTGCCGGTGCTCGTGGGGCGGTCGCCCGCAGCGCGGGGCTGCGGGCGACCGCCGATCAGGCGCGGATCAGAACGGAGGCTGCTCGTCGGCCGTGGTGCCGCTGCCGCCGAAGGTCTGGCCCTGCGGGCTCGCGTTGGCCCACGGGTCGCTGCCGTCGGGCGCGGACGCCCCGGTCGACCACGGGTCGCGCTCGCTGCCGCCGCCCCCGCCGCCGCGCGTCATCTTCTGGACCTTCGCCGTGGCGTAGCGCAGCGACGGGCCGATCTCGTCGACCTCCAGCTCGATGACGGTGCGCTTCTCGCCCTCGTTGGTCTCGTACGAGCGCTGCCGCAGCCGGCCCGAGACGATGACCCGGGAGCCGCGCTGCAGGGACTCCGCGCAGTGCTCGGCCATCTGCCGCCACACGGTGCAGGAGAGGAACAGCGGCTCGCCGTCCTTCCACTCGCCGCTGGCCTTGTCCATGAACCGGGGCGTCGACGCGACGCGGAACTTCGCGACCGCCGCCCCGGAGGGGGTGAAGCGAAGCTCCACGTCACCGGTCAGGTTGCCGATGACGGTCAGATTGGTGTCGCCAGCCATGTCAGGCCGCCGCCTTCCTGTTGATGGGTCGCCGGCCGGGGCGGCCGTGCGTCTTGATCGGGCCGCCGACGTGCCGCCAGGTGCGGCCGTTGACGATTTGGCTGATGTAGCCGGCGCTGACCCCGAACTCGGCGGCCAGCGCGGCCTGGGTGTCGCCGCCGCGGAATCGCCAGCGGATCGCCAGGACCTGCTCGGTGAGCAACTTCGACCCGCCGCGCTCCTCGCCCCGGGGCATCCGGTCGCGGCGGACCATGTCGTTGACGTTCTGCTGGTGGGTGCCGAAGTACACGTGCGCCGGGTTGCAGCAGCTCGGCTGGTCGCAGGTGTGGCAGCCCTCCAGGTGCTCCGGGCAGACCTCACCGGTGGTCAGCTCCCGGGCGAACACCTGGGCGGGCACCTTGCCTCGGGTCGGGGAGACGTAGAACTCGCCGTACCCGCCCTTCCAGGTGCTGCCCTTCCACGGCCAGCACTCGTCGTCGCCGCGCCGCTCGACCTTGGCCCAGAACCGCTGCTCCGGCGTGGCCCGCTTCAGGCTCAGCGCCTTCGGCGGGTTCGCGTCGCGGTTGGCCCGCCACCAGCGCATGTAGTGCTTGTGGCAGCGACCGCGGCCGGACAGCTTCCCGCCGCAGGTGCCGTCGTCCTCGACGCAGCCGGTCAGGCCCTGCGCGCTGACCACGTGCGGCAGCGTCGACCCGGCGGCCAGGATCGCCGCCTGCGCCTCGGTGGGCAGGTCCGCCACGAGCCTCAGGTGCGCGCTCATGCCGCCTCCCGGACGCTCGCGGCCGGCGGGCCGGGCACCAG
>NZ_CADEAU010000006.1 GCF_902825405.1 Micromonospora maritima
CCCGCCGACGGCCTCCGCCGAACCGACCCCGAGCCCGAGCCCGACCGGCGAGCCGTCGCCGACCGGCAGCCCGGGCCCGCCCGGCGAGCCGAGCCCGAGCGCGAGCGCGACGTCGGTGGAGAGTCCGCCGACGGCGACTCCCCCGGCCTGATCGGCTCCACGACGTCGAGGTGGTGGCGTCACGCGACCGCCGACGCCGGCGGGAGCGGTGGTCAGGGCGCTTGCGGGGTGAGCAGGTAGTCGCCGTCGTCGGGGCTCCACCGCAGCTCCACCGCACCGCCGGTCGCGGCGGCCTTGCAGAACTGCAGGAAACTGCGGTAGCCGAGCTTCTTCTCGCTGAAGTCCGGTCGGGCGCGCCGGAGCTGGTCCTTCAGGCCGGACAGGGCCACCGCGCCACCCTCACCGGCGAGGTCGACCACCACGGACCGGAGCAGCGCGAACGCGACCTCCCGGTCGCCCCGCTCCGGCAGCGAGACCTCCGGGTCGCCCTTGGCCGGCCCGGGGGCCAGCTCCACCACGTTGTGCCCGGCCAGGTGCCGCAACAGTTCGCCGAAGGTGCGGAAGCCGTAGTCGGACTCACTGAACGTGGGGTCCTTGCGCAGCAGGGCCCGCTTGAGACCGGACGCGGTCACCTCGCCGCCGGCGCTGCCCTGCATGCCGGCCACGGTCTGCACGAGCTGGACGGCGAGCGTGTCGACGTCGCGGGGTGCCTCCTCGGCGGGCGCGGCGTCCAGGGCCGGCTCGGGAACCGGTCCGGCGGGCGAGGTGGGCGCCGCCGGCTCGGGACGGGCCGGCCGGGTCCGCCGGCCGGCGGAGGGTGGCACGTCGACCCCCTCCAGCCGGTCGTAGTAGAGGAACTCGTCGCAGGCCGGCGGCAGCAGCGCGGAAGTCGACTTCTCGACCCCGACCCCGATCACCCGCTTGTTGAGTTCGCGCAGCTTGTGCACCAGCGGAGTGAAGTCGCTGTCCCCGGTGCAGATCACGAACGTGGAGATGTAGCCGCGCTCGAAGGCCAGCTCGACCGCGTCCACGGCCATCTTGATGTCGGCCGCGTTCTTCCGGGAGGCGCCCATCCGCTGCGGGATCTCGATCAGCTCGACGTGCGACCGGGTGAGCATCCGCCGGTCCTCGTCGAAGTACGACCAGTCCGCGTACGCCCGGCGCACCACCACCCGGCCGCGTTCGGCAAGCGCGTCGGCGATGGGACGGAAGTCGAACGGCCTGCCGCCGTGATGGTCGCGTACGCCCAGCGCCAGATTCTCGTAGTCGAGGAACAGCGCGATCCGGTCTTCGTGATCCACGCCGGTCAGCCTAGCCCGGTCGGGTCGCGGCGCCGGTCAGCGCCGCCGTTCGTCGCGGTAGACGGTCTCCCGGCGGGCCACCCGCTGGATGGCGTAGCTCGCGACCAGGAGCAGGAGCGCGAGCACCAGCTCGACACCGGCGACCGTGCCGGTGGCGACGGTGAGGCCGAGCAGCAGCAGGATCAGCCCGACCACGGCCAGCAGGCCGGCGAGCAGCAGCCGGTTGCGCCGCCGCGCCGACCGATCGCCGCCGTCCGCGTCCACCGTGCCCGCCTCTCCCCCGGCTTTCCGCTCCCCGTCGAGCCTAGGCGCTGCCGGGTCCGCCGGTGGCGGATCCCGGGTCAGACGCCTCGGGGGCCGGACGCCGAGGCGTCCGGCCCCCGAGGGACGGGTGGGTGCGGGTCAGTGGACCGGCACCGGGGTGCGCGGCTGCTCCTCGCCCGCCTCGCCGTCGAGCAGGTGCGACGGCTCCCGCCTGCGCGGCAGGAACGCGGCCGGGACGAAGGTCAGCAGCACCAGGGCGAAGGCGACCCAGAACGTGGTCGCGAACGAGTTGGCCGCGAAGTCGAGGCCGCGCTCGATCAGCGACGGCGGCACCGGGAGCTGCTGGGCCAGCTCGGGCTGCTGCTGCACCCCGATGGCGAGCTGGGCCTCGGTGACCGGGGCGCCGGTGCCCGGGTCGGTCACGCCGGGGATGACCCGCGAGCCGTTCAGCTCGCTGGTGAGGATCACCGACATCACCGCCGCGCCCACCGATCCGCCGATCTGCTGGAGGATGTTCACAAGCGTCGAGCCGCGTGCCACCTCGGCGGCGCTCAGGGTCTTCAGCGCCGACGTCATGATCGGCATCATGGTGCCGCCCATGCCCAGGCCCATCACGAACAGCGAGCCGCAGAGCAGCAGGTAGGACGTGTCGGTGCCGAGCTGGGTGAAGGTGAAGAACCCGGCCGCGATGAGCACCAACGCGAACGGCACCGTCCGGCCGACCGGGACCCGGTCGGCGAGCATGCCGGCGATCGGCATGGTCAGCATCGCGCCGATGCCCTGCGGCGCCATCAGCAGGCCGGCGGTCAGCGTCGACTCACCGCGGATCTGCAGGAAGTAGCTCGGGAAGAGCAGGCCCGCGCCCATGAACGCGATGATGAAGACGAACAGCGTCACCGCCGCGAGGGTGAGGTTGCGGTTGCGGAACAGCCGCAGGTCGAGCAGCGGGTGCCGCGGGCGGAACGAGTAGAGCACGAACGAGACCACGAGCACGGCGCCGACCAGCATGGGCAGCCAGACCTCGGTGTCGGTGACCGTGCCGGCCTCGGGCAGCGAGGAGACGCCGTAGAGGAACAGCGCCAGACCCGGCGAGAGCATCAGCATGCCGAGGAAGTCGAAGGACTCCGACGGCTCGGGGGCGTCCTTCGGCAGGGCCAGCTGGGCGTAGATCAGGGCGACGACGCCGATCGGCAGGTTGATCAGGAAGATCCAGTGCCAGCTCGCGGTGTCGATCAGCCAGCCGCCGAGGATCGGGCCGCCGATCGGGCCGAGCAGCATCGGGATGCCCAGCACGGCCATCAGCCGGCCGATGCGGTGCGGGCCGGCGGCCCGCGTCATGATCGTCATGCCGAGCGGCATGAGCATGCCGCCGCCGAGGCCCTGGACCACGCGCCAGGCGATCAGCTCGCCGATCGAGTCGGCCGTGGCACAGAGCCCGGAGCCGATGGTGAACAGCGCCAACGCCACCATGTAGAGGCGTTTGGTGCCGAAGCGGTCGGCCGCCCAGCCGCTGAGCGGGATCACCGTGGCCAGCGCCAGCGTGTAGCCGGTCATGGTCCACGCCACCCGCGCGTACGAGGCGTCGAACTCGCTCTGGAACGTCGGGATGGCCACGCTGACGACCGTCACGTCGAGGATCGACATGATCGCGCCGAGCACGACGACGCCGGCCACCTTGAGCACCGCGGCGTCGAGTTTGTTCGATGTCGCGACGGGTTGCTGGGTCACAGACAGTCTCCTGGTTCCGGTCCGGTCCGAGGGGTGGCGGCGCCGCGCGCGGGGCGTGCGGCGGAAAGGTCCGGCGAAAGCCTAGTCACGGCCTGCGACATCGCGCGGCCGGTTTTGCCCAGAGGCGAACGCCCCCGCACCCCGCCCCCGCCCGCCGCGCCCGGCGCCGGCCCCCACCGAGCCGCCTCCTCGAGAAGAAGACCCCGATCCGCCCGGTTTCGCCACTCCCCCCAACCGCCCCGCACCGCACCCCCGCCCACCACCCCCGTGACGAACGTCATGCCCCCGCCCGCCCCCGGCCCGACCCCGCCCGCCTCGTCGATCTCGGTGACGAAGGGCGCATCACCGACATCCGAGGCGCCACAAGGCCGAGATCGACGAGTTCAGCGCCGGGGCGCGGCGCGCAGGGTCGCCATGAGTGCCACCTCGGCGGTGCGGGAGCGGTCGATGCGGGCGGCGAGGTCGCGTACCCGATCGCTGGTGCCGGCGGTGACCTCGGCCAGCGGTTCGGCGCAGACCGGGCAGCGCAGCCGGGCCAGCACCGACGGGAGCAGAGCGGGATCGGCCACGCCGAAGATCCTATTCCGGTGCCCGGGCGGCGGATCTAGATTGGGGCCATGGCGACCAGCGAGCGGCTGTGGGAACTGTTCGGCGAGCACGGACGGGGTGTCCTGGCCACCCTGCGGCGGGACGGCCGGCCCCAGCTGTCCAACCTCGACTACCTGGCCGAGCCGGGCCTGATCCGCTGCTCCACCACGGCCGACCGGGCGAAGGTGCGCAACCTGCGGCGGGACCCCCGGGCCAGCTTCCACGTGACCACCGCCGACGGCGGGGCGTACGCGGTGGCCGAGGGCACGGTGACGCTCACCCCGCCGGCCGCCGCGACCGACGACGCGACGGTCGACGAGTTGGTCGAGGTCTACCGGCGGATCCGCGGCGAGCACCCGGACTGGGCGGACTACCGGTCCGCCATGGTGGCCGACGGCCGCCTGGTGCTGCGCCTGGCCGTCGAGCGGATCTACGGCTGGCGTCCCTGACGCCGGTCCGGTGCCGGACCGGTACCGCCGGTGACTAGGGTCTGAGCATGGTCGCAATCTCGTACGAGGACATCGTCAAGGTCCCCAAGGCGCTGCTGCACGATCACCTCGACGGCGGCCTGCGGCCCGCGACGATCGTCGAGCTGGCCGCCGAGGCCGGCCACGAACTGCCCACCACCGAGCCGGAGGCGCTGGGCCGGTGGTTCTCCGAGGCGGCGAACTCCGGCTCGCTGGAGCGCTACCTGGAGACGTTCGCGCACACCGTCGCGGTCATGCAGACCGCGCCCGCGCTGCGTCGGGTCGCCCGGGAGTGCGCGCTGGACCTGGCCGCCGACGGTGTCGTCTACGCCGAGGTCCGGTTCGCGCCCGAGCAGCACCTGGAGCAGAACCTGACCCTCGACGAGGTGGTCGACGCGGTGGTCACCGGGTTCCGGGAGGGCAGCGCGCTGGCCGCCGAGGCGGGCACGCCGATCCGGATCGGCACCCTGCTCACCGCGATGCGGCACGCGGCCCGCTCGCAGGAGATCGCCGAGCTGGCGGTGCGGCACCGCGACACCGGCGTGGTCGGGTTCGACATCGCCGGTGCCGAGGCGGGCTTCCCGCCCACCCGGCACCTGGACGCGTTCGAGTACCTCCAGCGGGAGAACTTCCACTTCACCATCCACGCCGGCGAGGCGTTCGGGCTGCCGTCGATCTGGCAGGCGATCCAGTGGTGCGGGGCGGACCGGCTGGGTCACGGCGTGCGCATCGTGGACGACATCACCCCGGGCAACCCGCCGGCGCTGGGCCGGCTGGCGGCGTACGTGCGGGACAAGCGCATCCCGCTGGAGCTGTGCCCGTCGTCGAACGTGCAGACCGGGGCGGCGGCGTCGATCGCCGACCACCCGATCGGGCTGCTGCGTGACCTGCGCTTCCGGGTGACGGTGAACACCGACAACCGGCTGATGAGCGGCACCTCGATGTCGCGGGAGATGGCGCTGCTGGTGGAGGCCTTCGGCTACGGCTGGAAGGAACTCCAGTGGTTCACCATCAACGCGATGAAGAGCGCGTTCATCCCGTTCGACGAGCGCCTGCGGATCATCGACGAGGTGATCAAGCCGGCGTACGCCAAGCTGATCGGTTGATCACCGGCGGCGCGGGTGGCCGGCGAGCAGGGCGGCCACCCCGCGCAGCAGCCCGCCCAGCTCCACCGGGCCGACCGGGGACGGGCGGGCGTCCTGCTCGTCCAGGCGGGCCAGCAGCAGCAGGTCGTCGACCAGGCGGCCGAGCCGCTCGGTGTCGGCCAGCAGGTCGTCGGCCACCGCCGGCCAGTCGGTGCCGTCGCCGAGCCGGCGCGCCACCTCCAGCTCGGTACGCATGTTGGTCAGCGGGCTGCGCAACTCGTGCGCCGCGTCGGCCACGAACGCCCGCTGCCGGTCCCGGGACGCGGCCAACCGGTCCAGCATGTCGTTGAGCGTCACCGCGAGCCGGTGGATCTCGTCCTGCCCGGCCGGCACCGGCAACCGTTCCGCACCGGCCCGGCCGGTGATCTCGGCGGCCCCGCTGCGCAACTCCTCCACCGGGCGCAGCGTCGCGCCGACCACCCGCCACGCCACCACCGCCAACCCGGCCACCAGCAGCGGGAACCCGACGAGCAGCAGGTTGCGCACCACGTGCAGGCTGTGCCGGACGTCGGAGAGCGACTTGGCCACCAGCACCGTGCGCGGCTCCTGCGGCGTGCCCGCCGGCACCGTCACCACCCGCACCGGCCCGGACATCCCGACCCGCCGCCCGTCCACCACCAGCCGCTGCCGCTGCCCGGGCCGCAGCTCGTCCGGGCCGAGCATCGGCACCAGGCGGTCCGCGTCGATCGACGCGGCCCGGATCCGGGACTGCCCGTCGACCACCTGCACCCGCAGCTGCCCACCGGCCACCGGCAACGGGTCCGGCAGCGCGTCCTCGGCGGTGAGCAGGGCGACCGCGTCGGCGGTGCGCAGCGCCTCCTCGTCCACCGACCGTTGCAGCGTCCAGCCGAGCGCGCCGAGCAGCAGCGCGCCGCCGAGCGCGAACCCGAGCGCCAGCCCGAGCACGCCCAGCGCGAGCAGCCGGGCCCGCAGGCCCAGGCGTCGCAGCGGGCGGATCACGTGGCCAGCCGGTAGCCGGCGCCGCGGACCGTCTCCAACCGCTCCCGGCCGATCTTGCGGCGCAGGTAGCCGACGTAGACCTCCACCGCGTTCGGCGCGGTGTCCACCGAGGCGTCCCAGACGTGGTCCAGCAGCTCGGTCTTCGACACCACCTCGCCGGCGCGGCGCATCAGGTACGCCAGCAGCGCGTACTCGCGGCTGGTCAGCGCCACCTCGACGTCGTCCCGGGTGACCCGCCGGCGGGCCGGGTCCAGGCGCAGGTCGCCGACGGTCAGCACGGCCGGCCGCCGGGGCGCGCCGCGGCGCAGCAGCGCCCGCAGCCGGGCCAGCAGCACCACGTACGAGAAGGGTTTGGTCAGGTAGTCGTCGGCCCCGCAGTCCAGCCCGTCGGCCTGGTCGTACTCGCCGTCCTTGGCCGAGAGCATCAGCACCGGCAGCCAGCGCTGCTCGGCGCGCAGCCGGCGCACCACCTCGTAGCCGGAGAGGCCGGGCAGCATCACGTCGAGGATCATCGCGTCGTACTCGCCGTGCCGGGCGGCGTCCAACCCGGCCGGGCCGGTGGCCGCCACGTCGACCACGAAGCCCTCCGCGGACAGGCCCCGGCGCAGCGCGGCGGCGAGCCGCGTCTCGTCCTCCACCACCAGCAACCGCACCGGTCCAGGGTGCCACCACCGGGTCACCCGTAGGGGATCTCCTCAGCGTCGTCACAGCGACGATCGCGCAGCATGGAGCGCAGGAGGTGCACACTATGTCCGTGATGAAGAACCGCGCCGTGCTGCGCTGGCTGGTCCCGGTGACCGCGGGGGTCGCCGTGATCGGCGGAGGCGCCGCCGTCGGCACGTTCGCCGCCGGCGCCGACCCGGCCCTGCCGCCGCGCAGCGCCGCCCAACTGCTGGAGGACCTGCGTACGTCCCGCCTGGACGGGCTCTCCGGCACCGTGGTGCAGCGCGCCGACCTCGGTCTGCCGCCGATCGCCGCGCTCGCCGGCCAGGCCACCGGCAACCAGTTCGCCGGCCTCGTCTCCGGCACGCACACGCTGCGCGTGTGGTACGGCGGCGAGGACCGGCAGCGGCTCGCCCTGGTCGACACGCTCGGCGAGCAGGACGTGCTACGCAACGGGCGCGACGTCTGGACCTGGAACAGCCGGGAGAACACCGCCGTCCACCGCAGGCTGCCGGCCGACGGCAAGGACGTGCCGTCCGCGCCGGCCACCCCGGCCGACGCCACCGAGCAGGCGCTGGCCGCGATCGACCCGACCACCGCGGTGACCGTGGGCCGCTCGGCCACGGTCGCCGGGCGGGACGTGTACGAGCTGGTGCTCACGCCGCGTGACAAGGCGTCGCTGGTGCACCAGGTGCGGATCGCGTTGGACGCGAAGGAGCACGTGCCGCTGCGCTTCGAGGTGCTCGCCGACGGGGCCGACGAGCCGGCGTTCGAGGTGGCGTTCACCCAGGTCGACTTCCGCACCCCGGACGCCGACCAGTTCCGCTTCAACCCGCCGCCCGGCGTCAAGGTCACCGAGGCGCCGGCCGACGAGCGGCCCGGGCCGGCCGGTCGGATGCCCGGTGCGCCGGGAGCCGGCAAGGCCCCCCGCGGGGCGGACGCCGACCGTCCCGACGTGCGTACCGTCGGCACCGGCTGGACCACGGTGGTGGTCGCCAAGCTCGACGAGGCGCTCGGCGCGGGCGCGGGCGGCGCGAAGGCCGGCGCGGACGCGCCGGACGCGGAGATGCTGGGCCGGGTGCTCGGCGACCTGCCGAAGGTCAGTGGCGACTGGGGCAGCGGCCGGCTGCTCAGCGGCAAGCTGTTCAGCGTGCTGCTGACCGACGACGGCCGGGTGATCGCCGGGCTGGTCACGCCGGAGCGGCTCTACCAGGCGGCCAAGGGCTGACGGCCGCGCTCGGGGCCCGGTCGGCGCACGTCGACCGGGCCCCGAGCCGTGCCCGGGCTTGGTCGGGTGGCGGGCGACGCGCTATCTTTCTCAGTTCAGGCACAAAAAAGGAATGGCCTTTTCACGCCATTCCTGCAGCAATTTTAGTCGATGAGGAGCCGGCTTGTCAATGCACTCCGACGTGGCGGGTGACCTGCACCAGGACGACGAGATCGGTCGCGAGCAGGAGTACGTCTCGATGCTCTACGACCGGCTGGACGGCATGCGGGAACAGGCCGCCCGCCGGCTCGACGAGGAGCTGCGCCTCACCGGCGGCACCCAGCAGGCGCGGTCGCAGCGCGACGCCACCGTCGCGATGTACGCCGACCAGGTCGAGCAGTTCTCCGCGGTCGAGTCCGGCCTCTGCTTCGGCCGCCTCGACGGCGACGACGGCACCGCCCGCTACATCGGCCGGATCGGCATCTTCGACACCTCCGGCGACTACGACCCGCTGCTGATGGACTGGCGCGCCCCGGCCGCCCGCCCGTTCTACCTGGCCACCGCCGCCAACCCGCAGGGCGTACGCCGGCGGCGGCACCTGCGCACCCGCGAGCGCAAGGTCACCGGGCTCAACGACGAGGTGCTGGACATCACCGCCGCCTCCCCCACCGCCCACGAGGAGGTCACCGGCGAGGCGTCGCTGCTCGCCGCGCTCAACGCCGGGCGTACCGGCCGGATGCGCGACATCGTCGAGACCATCCAGGCCGAGCAGGACCGGATCATCCGCGCCGACCTGCCCGGCGTGATGGTGGTCCAGGGCGGGCCGGGCACCGGCAAGACGGCGGTGGCGTTGCACCGGGCCGCCTACCTGCTCTACACGCACCGGCAGCAGCTCTCCACCCGGGGCGTGCTGCTGGTCGGCCCGAACGCCACCTTCCTGCGCTACATCTCCCAGGTGCTGCCGGCGCTGGCCGAGACCGGCGTGCTGCTGCGTACCCAGGCCGATCTCTTCCCCGGGGTGCACGCCCGTCGCGTCGAGCCGGCCACCACCGCCGCGCTCAAGGGCCGCGCGGTGCTGACCGAGGTGCTCGCCGCGGCGGTCCGGGACCGGCAGTGGGTGCCGGCCGAGCCGATCACCATCGAGCTGCCCCAGCGCGAGGTGCTCACGCTCGACCCGGAGACCGTCCGCCAGGCCCGCGACCGGGTCCGCCGCACCGGCCGCCCGCACAACCTGGCCCGGGCGCTGTTCGACATCGAGATCGTGCACGCGCTCGCCGACCAGGTGGCCGAGCGGATCGGCGCGGACCCGCTGGGCGGGGAGAACCTGCTCTCCGAGGCGGACCGGGCCGAGATCCGCCGCGAGCTGCGCGAGGAGCCGGAGATCCGGGCGGCGCTGGACGAGCTGTGGCCGGTGCTGACCCCGCAGCGCCTGCTCGCCGACCTGTTCGCGTCGCCGGAGCGGATCGCCACCGCCGCGCCGATGCTCACCGACGCCGAGCGGGTTGCCCTGCACCGGGAGCCCGGCGGCTGGACGCCGGCCGACGTGCCGCTGCTGGACGAGGCCGCCGAACTGCTCGGCGAGGACGAACGCGCCGCCGCCGCCCGCCGGGAGCGGATCCGGGCGATGGAACGCGAGTACGCCGAGGGCGTGCTGGAGATCTGGCGCGGCTCCCGCTCGATCGACGTGGAGGACGAGGCCGACGGCGGTGAGATCCTCGGCGTCACCGACCTGATCGACGCCGCCCGGCTCTCCGAGCGGCAGGAGGAGTCCGACCGGCTCACCACCGCCCAGCGCGCCGCCGCGGACCGGACCTGGGCGTTCGGGCACGTGATCGTCGACGAGGCGCAGGAACTCTCGCCCATGGCCTGGCGGCTGTTGATGCGCCGCTGCCCGAGCCGGTCGATGACCGTCGTCGGGGACGTCGCGCAGACCGGCGCGCTGGCCGGCACCCCGTCCTGGGGTGAGGCGCTGGCGCCGTACGTGGCGGACCGGTGGCGGCTGGAGGAGCTGACCGTCAGCTACCGCACCCCCGCCGAGATCATGGCGGTCGCCGCCGACGTGCTCGCCGAGATCGACCCGGCCCTGCGCCCGCCCCGCTCGGTACGCGCCACCGGCGTACCGCCGTGGGACCGCACCGTCGCGGCGGCCGCGCTCGTCGACGCGGTGGTCGACGCGACCGCGCGGGAGGCGGCCGGACTCGGCGACGGCCGGCTCGGCGTGATCGTGCCCTCCGGGCGGGTGACCGAGTTGGGTGCCGCGGTCGTCGCGGCACTGCCCGAGGCCACCGTCGGTGAGCAGCCGGAGCTGGCGAACCGGGTGGTGGTGCTGACCACCGAGCAGGCCAAGGGCCTGGAGTTCGACTCGGTGCTGGTGGTCGAGCCGGACCGGATCGTCGCGGAGTCGCCGCGCGGGCACAGCGACCTGTACGTCGCCCTCACCCGCGCCACCCAACGCCTCGGCATCCTCCGGGCGTAAGGAGGGGCCCCTCCTTAACGCATCCGGTAGAGGAGGGGCCCCTTCTTAACGATGGTCAGCCCGGGTTCGCGCCCTCGTCGGTGAAGTTGCCGACCTGGGCCCCGCTCGCCGAGGCGTCGCTGGTGGAGCCGCCGGCCGGGGTGCTCATCCCACCGGTCGTGGCGTCCCCGGTGGTGGTCGGCGCCACCTTGCCCGGGTGCCGTTCCGGCTGCCGGGCCACCCGCCGCACGCTGGCCGGACCGGCCGTACCGCCGGTCGTGGTGACCGCGCCCTGGCCCCGGGTGGGGCCGCCGTCGCGCAGCACGGTCGGGTCGACCGGGACGTGCGCCGGGTCGTCCGGATCCGACTCCTGGATCATCCGCTCCACGTCGGTCTGCGGCACGGTGACCTCGTCGAGCGCGCCTTCGCCGTACACGCCTCCGGCGACCCGCTGCTCGGCCTGCCGGGCGGCGTCCTGCCGCATGTCGTCCTCACGCACGTCAACCACCTCGTCGCTCCGGTGTCGGGTGTCCCTGGTGCGTGCCCGACGGCCGGTGGCTGAAACCGGCGGGCCTTCGGTGGCGCCGGGTCTGTGCCCGATCGTCCGGTTCCGCGTCGGGCCGCCGACGGCCGGGCATCCGGCCGTTAGCTTGTCTCCGGGGTCGGGTAGTCGGAGGGTGCCCCCGCCACAGAGCGCGAACCGTGCCGTGGCCGACCTGCGGTAGCGGGGCGAGGGTGTGCAGGAAACGACTCATCAAATCCCGAGGAGGACCAGATGAGCACGCAGGCTGCATCCACCAGGCCGATGAACCGGCCCATGTCCGACGTCCAGAACCGGGCGAGCATGCAGGACACGTCGACCCGTCAGATGCCGTCGATGCACGACGGCCACCGGGAGCAGATGCCCAGCCCCGGCACCGAGACGAAGCAGGCGTTCCTCACCACCGAGTTCTGGGTGTACGCCGCAGCCGTCGCGGTCGTCGTGATCGCCGCGTTCTGGCGGGGCGCCGCCACCAACGGCCTGAACATCAACAACCCGAACCAGGCCTGGTGGTACCTGACCGGACTGACCGCTGCGTACCTGGTCAGCCGGGGCCTGTCGAAGGCGGGCAGCGCGCGTCGCTCCGGCAAGGAGCGTCGAGGCCGGCACTGACCCTCGCGATCACGCCAACGGCGACGCCCCCGGGATCTGGGTCCCGGGGGCGTCGTCGCGTGCCGTCACTCCTCGCCGAAGTCCCCGCCGTCGTCGCCCTCGAAGGCGTCCTCGAGCATCTCGCCGGCGACCAGACCGCCGGCCATACCGAGCGCGGCGCCCGCCATCATGCCGCCCATGCCGGAGCCCCGGCGACCGTGGTGCCCCGGGTAGCCGTGATGGCCGTGCGGCGCGCCGAAGCCCTGGGCGCGCAGGCCGCCGTAGCGGGACGTGGTCTCGCGCAGCCAGCCGTCGACCACCTGGGTCCAGTCGGTGCGCGCGGCGTCGCTGTGCGGGATCGAGTACCGGCCGAAGGCGTCGTGGCCGGCGCTGAGGAAGCCGCCGCGCTTGTCGCACTCCAGGATCACCTCGACGCCCTGCTGGCTGGTCACGAACGTCAGCTCGACCTCGTTCACCGTCTGCGCGTACTGCGGCGCGGCGAAGAACTCGATCTCCTGGTAGAACGGCAGCGTCTGCGGGACCCCGTAGAGGTGACCGCGCTCCAGGTCGGCGTGCTTGAACCGGAAGCCCAGCGCCTGGAAGGCGTCGAGGATCCGCTCGTGGATCGGCAGCGGGTGCACCGACACCTGGTCCAGGTCGGACTTGTCCACCGCCCGGGCCACCGCCAGCTCGGTGCGCAGGCCCATGGTCATGCCGCGCAGCCGCTGCCCGTAGACGTCGGTGACCGGGGTCTCCCACGGCACCGGCATCTGGAACGGGATGGCGAGCTGCTGCTTCGGGGCCAGCTCGAACGCACCGCTGACCGGCATCCGGTG
Source organism: Micromonospora maritima (assembly GCF_902825405.1). Taxonomy (GTDB): domain Bacteria; phylum Actinomycetota; class Actinomycetes; order Mycobacteriales; family Micromonosporaceae; genus Micromonospora; species Micromonospora maritima. The sequence continues at coordinate 12,747 of NZ_CADEAU010000006.1, forward strand.
GAACTCCATGATGCCGGCGTACTCGGTGTCGCCGCCCTCGATCTCGACCCGGGTGACCAGGCCGACGGTGATCTGCTCGATCCGCGCCGGAGCGTCGCCGCCGACCAGGTTGACGTGCCCGTCAAGGGCCAGACCGGGCCGGGTGTTCGGGTTGGCCAGCACGGTGTCGACGCTCGGGCCACCCACGCCGAACGCGCTCAGCATCTTCTTGAAGACCATCGCCACTCCGCTTCCGCCGTAGGCGCGCTCCACCCTGGAGCACGCGGGCCGTGCAGGGCACCCTAAATGGGACGGCTGAGAAGTGCCTGAAAGCGGACGGCACAGCGGCGCGGACGCTCAGTCGGTGGGGACCACGATCAGTTCGCCCACCTGTTCGCCGAGCTGGCGGCGTGCCTCGACCGGGAGGCCGCCGTCGGTGACGAGCACGTCCGCCTGCTCCAGCGGGGCGATGGTGGCGATGCCGATGGTCTCCCACTTCGTGTGGTCGGCGAGCACGACCAGGCGGCGGGCGGCGCCGATCAGGCGGCGGTTCACCGCCGCCTCCAGCAGGTTGGGCGTGGTGAAGCCGGTGCGCTGGCTCATCCCGTGCACGCCGAGGAAGAGCAGGTCGACGTTGAGCGCGGCGATCGCCGCCTCGGCGACCGGGCCGGTCAGCGCGTCCGAGGGGGTACGGATGCCGCCGGTCAGCACGACGGTCTGGTCGGCGCGGGGGTTCTGGTAGAGCGCGTCGGCGACCGGGATCGAGTTGGTGACCACGGTCAGCCCGCGTACCTCGGCGAGCCGGGCCGCCAGCGCGGCCGTGGTGGTGCCGGCGGAGAGCGCCACGGCCATGCCCGGCTCGACCAGCCCGGCGGCCCGCTCCACGATGGCCTGCTTCTCGACCCGCTGCCGGGCCGACTTGGCCGCGAAGCCGGGCTCCTCGGTCGAGCCGGGGCCGGCCAGCGTGGCCCCGCCGTGCACCTTGTCGACCAGGCCGCGATCGGCCAGCACCTCCAGGTCCCGCCGGATGGTCATGTCGGACACGCCGAACCGGCTGACCAGGTGGCTGACCCGCACGCCGCCGCGCTGGCGGATCAGCTCCAGGATGGCGCTCTGCCGTTGCTGGGCCAGCATCAGACCTCCACCTCGCGGACCACCGCCACCTCCCCCGCCGGCACCACCAGTTCGCCGTCGCACCGCTCGCCGGTGAGCAGCTCGACGCCGGTGACCGGCAGGCGGGCCGCGTCGTCGGTGTGGTTGAGCACGAACAGCCAGCTCCGGTCGGTCGAGCGCCGGCGGACCACCTCCACCCCGGCCGGCGCGGTCACCGGCGGGCGCACGCCGGCCTCGGCCGTCAGCCGGGCCACCAGGCGGTCGGTGGCGGCCTCGTCGAGGCGGGTGCCGACGTACCAGGCGGCACCCGCGCCGACCGTGTGCCGGGTCAGCGCCGGCACACCCGGCAGCGGCCCGTCGGCGTACGCGGCGAGCACCTCGGCGCCCTCGGCGTGCAGCCACTCGGTCCACACGTCGGCGCGGGCGCCGTCGTCGAGGTGGACCGTCTCGCCGTCGCGCAGCGGGAAGAACTCCTCGGTACGCACGCCGAGCAGCTCGCGGAACGCGCCCGGGTAGCCGCCGAGCCGGATGTGGTCGTGTTCGTCGACGATGCCGCTGAAGTAGGTGACGAGCGCGGTGCCGCCCGCCTCGACGAAGCGGCGCAGCGCGTCGGCGTCGGCGTCGCGGGCCAGGTAGAGCGTCGGCACCAGGACGAGCCGGTAGCGGGACAGGTCCGCCGACGGGTGCACCACGTCGGCGGTGACCCCGGCCCGCCAGAGCGCGGCGTGCAGCGCCGACAGCCGGTCGGTGTAGGTGACGTCGACGCTCGGGTGGGAGTCGAGTTCCGCGCCCCACCAGGCCTCGTAGTCGAACAGGATCGCCACGTCGGCGTCGACCCGGCTGGCGCGTACCTCGGCCAGCGCCCGCAGGTCGGCGCCGAGGCGGCAGACCTCGCGGAACACCTTGGTGTCCGCCCCGGCGTGCGGCACCAGCGCGGAGTGGAACTTCTCCGCGCCGGCCCGGGAGGCCCGCCACTGGAAGAACAGCACGCCGTCGGCGCCGCGCGCCACGTGGGCCAGGCTGTTGCGGCGCATCTGGCCGGGCGTCTTGGCCACGTTGCGGGGTTGCCAGTTGACCGCGCTTGTGGAGTGCTCCATCAGCAGCCACGGCGCGCCGCCGGCCACGCCCCGGGTGTGGTCGGCGGCGAGCGCGAGGTTCACCTGCGGCTGGGGGTCGGCGGCGGTGAGGTAGTGGTCGTTGGCGACCACGTCCACGTCGGGGGCCCAGGAGTGGTAGTCCAGGTACTTGATGCCGGTGCCGATCATGAAGTTGGTGGTCACCGGCTGCGTGACCAGCCGGTTCAGCAGCTCCCGTTCGGCACGCAACTGGGCGCGTTGCTCGTCGGAGGAGAACCGCAGGAAGTCCAGTTGCTGGGTCGGGTTGGCGAACGTCGGCGCGGTGCGCGGCGGGTTCACCTCGGCCCAGTCGTGGTAGCGCTGGCTCCAGAAGGCGGTGCCCCACGCGGCGTTGAGCGCGTCCAGGTCGCCGTAGCGCTCGCGCAGCCAGCGCCGGAACGCCTCGGCGCTGACGTCGCAGTAGCAGTGCACGTTGTGGCAGCCCAGCTCGTTGGAGACGTGCCAGAGCACGACCGCCGGGTGCGTCGCGTAGCGCCGTGCCACCGCCTCGACCAGGGCGAGCGACCGTTCCCGGAACACCGGTGAGCTGGGGCAGTAGGCCTGCCGGCCGCCGGGCCACAGCACGGTGCCGTCGGCCCGCCGGGGCAGCGTCTCCGGGTGCCGGTGCGCCAGCCACGGCGGTGGGCTGGCGGTGGCGGTGGCCAGGTCGACCCGGATCCCGCCGGCGTGCAGCAGGTCGAGCGCGCGGTCCAGCCAGCCGAACTCGTACCGGTCCGGGGCGGGTTCGAGCAGGGCCCAGGAGAAGATGCCCACCGACACCAGGCTGACCCCGGCCTGGCGCATCAGCGCGACGTCCTCGGCCCACACCTCCTCGGGCCACTGCTCCGGGTTGTAGTCGGCGCCGTACCAGATGCCCTCGCCGTGCCAGTTCCGCATGACAGCAGAGCGTGCCCCCGGCCGGCACCCAAGTCAACACTTTCCAACATCGACAAAACTTACAACGTTTACCAGCTCTTTCCGCTGTCTCAGCCCGGTTGTCGCCGCCCGTTTGCCCTCTTGACAGCGCCGAACCAAGGGGTAGCTTCAACCGCCACCGGCTATTTCTGTTCGGACATGTGGATTCTCGGTGAATCTCGTCGCGCACCTCTTCCACGCAGGAGGCACAGTGTCCCGTCCCCGCTCGCAGGCCGAGTACCTCGCTCGGCTCGTACCCCCCTCCGTCGCCGGCCTGAACCGGCGCTCCCTGCTGGCCGGCGCGGCCGGCGCGGGCGCGCTGCTCGGCACCGGCCTGCTCGCCGGCTGCGGCGACTCCGACTCCGGTTCCGGCGGGGACGCGAAGAGCGTCTCGCTCGGCTCGAACCAGTCGGACCCGAAGCCCAAGGACGTCGTCGCCAAGGTGATGGACGGCTTCAAGACGTCCGCCGGAGTGACCGTCAACATCAACACGGTCGACCACAACACGTTCCAGGAGAACATCAACAACTACCTGCAGGGCAAACCGGACGACGTGTTCACCTGGTTCGCCGGCTACCGGATGCGGTTCTTCGCGGCCAAGGGCCTGGCCGGCGACCTCAGCGACGTGTGGGGCAAGCTCGACGGCTACTCCGACGCGTTCAAGAAGGCGTCCACCGGTGACGACGGCAAGCAGTACTTCGTGCCGGCGTCGTACTACCCGTGGGCCGTCTTCTACCGCAAGTCGGTCTGGCAGCAGCGCGGTTACCAGGTGCCCAAGACGCTCGACGACCTGAACACGCTCGGCGCGCAGATGAAGAAGGACGGCCTGAGCCCGATCGCCTTCGCCGACAAGGACGGCTGGCCGGCGATGGGCACGTTCGACATCCTCAACCTGCGGATCAACGGCTACCAGTTCCACGTCGACCTGATGGCCGGCAAGGAGGCGTGGACCTCCGACAAGGTCAAGAAGGTCTTCGACACCTGGGCCGGCCTGCTGCCCCTGCACCAGCCGGACTCGCTCGGCCGCACCTGGCAGGAGGCCGCCCAGTCGCTGCAGCAGAAGAAGAGCGGCATGTACCTGCTCGGCCTCTTCGTCGCCCAGCAGTTCAGCGGCGCCGACCTGGAGGACCTGGACTTCTTCACCTTCCCCGAGATCGACTCCACGATCGGGGCGAAGGCCCTGGACGCGCCGATCGACGGCTACATGATGGCGCGCAAGCCGAAGTCCAAGGACGCGGCGGAGAAGCTGCTGACGTACCTGGGTTCGAAGGACGCCGCGAACATCACGGTGAAGAACGACCCCAGCACGCTCGTCGCCAACAGCGGCGCGGACACCGCCGGCTACACCGCCCTGCAGAAGAAGGCCGCCGAACTGGTCGGCTCCGCCACCGAGATCGCCCAGTTCCTCGACCGGGACACCCGGCCGGACTTCGCCTCCACCGTGATCATCCCGGCTCTCCAGCAGTTCATCAAGAACCCGAAGGACATCGGCGGGCTGCTCACCAGCATCGAGAACCAGAAGAAGTCGATCTTCACCAGCTGACGGCGGAAGGGGGAGGACATCATGTCCGACCTGCCCCTGATCCAAGCGGATCGCGCCGTGCCGCCGCCGGCCGCGACCACCACGAACGGTGGTCGCGGTCGCCGGCTACGGCTCCTGTCCCGCACCGACCGCGTGGTGATCACGCTGATGGTGCTCGTGCCCCTGTTGCTCGTCACCGGCCTGGTCTGGCTGCCCGCGGTGGCGACGGTGCTGCTCTCCGGCACGAACTGGGACGGCATCGGCCCGATCGGCGAGATCGAGTGGGTCGGGGCCAAGAACTACGACGACGTGGTGAACATCTACCCGCCGTTCGTCCCCGCCGTGCAGAACAACCTGCTCTGGCTGGCCGCGCTGTTCGTGGTCGCCACCCCGTTCGGCATGTTCCTCGCCGTGCTGCTGGACAAGGAGCTGCGGGGCAGCCGGTTCTACCAGACCGCGCTCTACCTGCCGGTGGTGCTGTCGCTGGCGCTCATCGGCTTCGTCTGGCAGCTCATCTACAGCCGCGACCAGGGCCTGCTCAACGGCGTGTTCGGCGGCGACACCGACTGGTACGGCGACCCGAACGTCAACATCTGGGCGGTGCTGGTGGCCGCCGGGTGGCGGCACGTCGGCTACATCATGCTGCTCTACCTGGCCGGCCTGAAGGGCGTCGACCCGTCGCTGCGCGAGGCCGCCGCGGTGGACGGCTCCTCGGAGACCAGCACGTTCTTCCGGGTCGTGTTCCCGGTGATGCGCCCGATCAACATCATCGTGTTGGTGGTGACCGTGATCGAGTCGCTGCGCGCGTTCGACCTGGTCTGGGTCATCAACAAGGGCCGCAACGGGTTGGAGCTGATCTCCGCGCTGGTCACCCAGAACGTGGTCGGCGAGGCGAGCCGGATCGGCTTCGGCTCGGCGCTGGCGACGATCATGCTGATGGTCTCGCTGGTCTTCATCACCCTCTACCTCTGGACCGTGATGCGGGAGGACAAGCGATGACCGCCGCCGTCTCCACCGGGCGCCGCCGGCCGCTGCGGCCGGCCCGGGTGGTCCTGCACCTCTTCCTGGGTACGGTCGCGGTCGGCTGGTTGTTCCCGATCCTCTGGGCGGTGCTGACGTCGTTCCGCTCCTACGAGTACACCGCCACCAACGGCTACGTCTCGCTCGGCGGCTGGACGATCGACAACTACGTCACCGCGTGGCGTACCGCCGAGTTCGGCAAGCACTTCCTCAACTCGGTCTACATCACGGTCCCGGCCGTGCTGCTCACGCTCTTCCTCGCCTCGTGCGTGGCGTTCGTGATCGCCCGGTTCAGCTGGAAGCTCAACATCGCGCTGCTCGGCCTGTTCACCGCCGCGAACCTGCTGCCGCAGCAGGCCCTGCTCATCCCGCTGTTCCGGATGTTCACCGAGATCCCGCTGCCGGCCTGGATGAGCGACTCGGAGCTGCTCTACGACAGCTACTGGGGCCTGATCCTGGTCAACGTCGCGTTCCAGTGCGGCTTCTGCGTGTTCGTGCTGAGCAACTACATGAAGGCCCTGCCGCACGAGCTGTACGAGGCCGCGATGGTCGACGGGGCGAGCGTGTGGCGGCAGTACTGGCAGGTGACCATGCCGCTGTGCCGGCCGGCCCTGGCGGCGCTGGCCACGCTGGAGGTGACCTGGATCTACAACGAGTTCTTCTGGGCCACCGTGCTCATGCGCACCGGGGACAAGTTCCCGGTGACCAGCTCGCTGAACAACCTGCGCGGCGAGTTCTTCACCGACAACAACCTGGTCTCGGCCGGTTCGGTGCTGGTCGCGATCCCCACCCTGGTGATCTTCTTCCTGCTCCAGAGGCAGTTCGTCCGGGGCCTGACGCTGGGAGCCTCCAAGGGATGACGATCGTCCACCTGCGCCGCGCGCGGACCAGCCTGGTGCTCGACGCGCGCGGCCCGGGGCTGCCCCGGGTCGTGCACTGGGGTGCCGACCTCGGGCCGCTGCCTGTCGAGGACCTGCCCGCGCTGGTCGACGCCACCGTGCCGCCGGTGGTGCCGAGCAGCTTCGACGCGCCCACGGTGCTGTCGCTGCTGCCCGAGGCGAGCGCCGGCTGGAGCGGGCGGCCCGGTCTCGCCGGTCACCGCGACGGCCGGGACTGGTCCACCGCGTTCCGCCTGGTCGACCTCGACGTGCACGACGAACCCGCGGCGCCCTCGCCCGACGATGCCGCCGCGAGCGGGCCCGACCTGTTAGGAGGGGCCCCTTTACCTGCACCAGGCGTTAACAAGGGGCCCTTCCTTTCCTCCGGGCGGGTGACGGTGCGGGCGGCGGACCCGGACGCCGGGTTGAGCCTGACCGTCGAGATCACGCTCGACCCGGCGGGGGTGCTGACCCTGCGGCAGCGGCTGCGCAACGACGGCGACGGCGGCTACGAGCTGCGCGAGCTGACGCCGGTGCTGCCGGTGCCGGCGGTCGCCACCGAGCTGCTCGACCTGACCGGCCGCTGGTGCCGGGAACGCGCGCCGCAGCGGCACCCGTGGCCGATGGGCGCCTGGGTGCGCGAGGGACGGCACGGGCGCACCGGGCACGACGCCACGCTGCTGCTGGTCGCCGGCGCCCCCGGCTTCGGCTTCGGGCACGGCGAGGTGTGGGCGGTGCACACCGCGTGGAGCGGCGACCACGTCACCGTGGCCGAGCGTCGCCCGACCGGTGAGGCCACGCTCGGCGGAGGCGAGCTGCTGGCGCCCGGTGAGGTCGTGCTCCGACCGGGCGACGAGTACGCCACTCCCCTGCTCTACGCGGTGTGGTCGGCCGACGGGCTGGACGGGCTCAGCGACGCGCTGCACACGCACCTGCGGGCCCGCCCGTCGCATCCGCGCACGCCGCGACCGGTGACGCTGAACGTGTGGGAGGCGGTCTACTTCGACCACGACCTGGACCGGCTGCGGGCGCTCGCCGACGCGGCCGCCGAGGTGGGGGTGGAACGGTTCGTGCTGGACGACGGCTGGTTCCGCGGCCGGCGCCACGACCGGGCCGGGCTCGGGGACTGGTGGGTCGACGGCGAGGTCTGGCCGGACGGGTTGCAGCCGCTGATCGACCACGTACGCGGACGCGGCATGCAGTTCGGGCTCTGGGTCGAGCCGGAGATGGTCAATCCCGACTCCGACCTGTTCCGCGCCCACCCGGACTGGGTGCTCCAGGCGCCGGGCCGGTTGCCGGCGGAGTGGCGGCACCAGCAGGTGCTCGACCTGGTCGACCCGGACGCGTACGCGTACCTGCTCGACCGGCTCGACGCGGTGTTGAGCGGGCACGACGGGATCGCGTACCTGAAGTGGGACCACAACCGGGACCTGACCGAGGCCGGGCACGCCGGGCGGCCCGCCGTGCACGCGCAGACCCGCGCCGTCTACCGGCTGCTGGACGAGCTGCGCGCCCGGCACCAGGGCGTCGAGATCGAGAGCTGCTCCTCCGGCGGCGCGCGGGTCGACCTGGAGATCCTGCGCCGCACCGACCGGGTCTGGGCCAGCGACTGCAACGACGCGCTGGAACGGCTGTCCATCCAGCGCTGGACCGGCCTGCTGCTGCCGCCGGAGCTGGTCGGCACGCACATCGGGCCGGAGCGCTCGCACACCACGCACCGGGTGCACGACCTCGGGTTCCGGGCGGTCACCGCGTTCTTCGGCCACCACGGCATCGAGTGGGACATCACCGCGATCGACGCGACCACCCGCGCCGAACTCACCGCCTGGGTGGCGCTGCACAAGCGGCTGCGTCCGCTGCTGCACGGCGGCCGGGTGGTCCGGGTCGACCATCCCGACCCGGCCGTGCAGGCCCACGGCGTGGTCGCCCACGACCGCTCCGCGGCGGTGTACGCGGTCAGCCGGCTGGCCACCTCGGCGGCACAGGTGCCGGGCGTGGTGCGCCTGCCGGGGCTGGACCCGGACCGGCGCTACCGGGTGCGGCCGCCGGCCGGGGTGCCGGAGCCGGCCGTGCTGGAGCTGGTCCCGCCACCCTGGCTGGCGTCCGGTGCCGGGGTGACGCTGAGCGGGTCGGTGCTCGCCTCGGTCGGTCTGCAACTGCCCGCCCTGCACCCGGAGCAGGCGCTGCTGCTGGAGGCCGTCGCCGCCTGAGCGTCAGTCCTCCGCGGCGTCGAACGCCTTGCGGGCGTTCTCGATCTGCGGCAGGTGTGCGTCGGCCCACTTGAGGAGCGTGTCGACGGGACCGCGCAGCGCCTTGCCCAGCGGGGTGATCCGGTACTCCACCGCGACCGGGCGGGTCGCCACGACGCGGCGTTCGACGATGCCGTTGCGTTCGAGTCGCCGCAGCGTCGCGGCCAGCGACTTCTGGGTCACGGCCGGGATCGCGCGGCGCAGCTCGTTGAAGCGGCACGGCCGCTCGCACAGCTCGTTGAGGATGCTCAGGGACCACTTGTCCAACACCTGGTCGAGCAGGTCGCGGTGAGGCGCGTCGATTCGCAGCTCACCGGCCCGGGGGGCGGTGGTATCGCGCATGAAACCAGGTCTCCTTGAAGTGTCCTCCGTCAACTAGGTATCAATGGTAAACCTCAGCACGTCCACCAGAGGAGACCTGATGCCTGTCATCCGTTTCAGCCCCGACGGCCTTCAGCCGCACACGCCCTACGACCACGTGGCGGTGTCCACCGGGTCGCGCCACATCCACGTCAGCGGACAGATCGCCCGACGCGGCGACGGCACGCCCGTCGCACCGGACGACCTGAGCGGACAGGTCGCGCAGGTGCTGCGCAACACCGCCGTCGCCCTCGCCGGCGCCGACGCCTCCTTCGACGACGTGGTCCGGCTGACCTTCTACGTCACCGGGTGGAAGCCCGAGCGGATCGGGCCGTTCATGGCCGGGATCGAGTCGGTCGCCGAGGAACTGGGTCTGCCCCGTCCGCTGCCGCCGGCCTCGCTGATCGGCGTGGAGCACCTCTTCGAGCCCGACGTGCTCGTCGAGCTGGAGGCGACCGCGATCACGGGGTGACCGGACTTTCCCCGAACTTCCTCGCCGACGGATGTCGAGAACCGGGGTGGCAGCTTCTACCGGAGGGTGGAAGCACCGACAATCGGTGCTCGGGCGTGAGGAGCGAATCGTGAAGTACATGTTGCTGATGCAGTTCAGCGCCGCCGGGGCCGAGTTCCCGTCCGTGGACACCTGGACCCCGGAGGAGTTCCGGGCGCACATCGACTTCATGGGCGAGGTCAACGCCAAGCTCGTGGCCGACGGCGAGTTCGTGCAGGGCGAGGGGCTGGGCGGGCCGCAGCAGGCCCGGATCGTCCGGGCCGGGGCGAACGGCGCGCCGGTGGTCACCGAGGGACCGTTCGCGGAGACCAAGGAGTTCCTGGCCGGCTTCTGGATCGTCGACTGCGAGACCCCGCAGCGGGCGGCCGAGATCGCCGCGTTCATCTCCACCGCGCCCGGCCCGGGCGGACGGCCGCTGAACATGCCGATCGAGGTGCACCCGGTGATGTCCGGCCCGCCGCAGGAGGTGTGACGCTCACCGACCACGCCGTCGAGGACCTGCTGCGCGAACTGGCGCCGCAGGTCCTCGGCGTGCTCGCCCGCCGGTTCGGTGACTTCGCCACCGCCGAGGACGCGGTGCAGGAGGCGTTGCTGGCGGCGACCCGGCAATGGCCCGCCGAAGGGCTGCCGGAGCATCCACGTGGCTGGCTCACCCAGGTGGCGTACCGGCGGATGATCGAGCTGGTGCGGGCCGAGACGGCGCGGCGCGAGCGGGAGGAACGCGCGGCCCGGCGCTCCGGCGAGGACCGGCGGACCGCCCCGGCCGCCGACGAGCCGCTGACCGGCGAGCGGGACGACACGCTGGTGCTGCTCTTCCTCTGCTGCCACCCGACGCTGAGCACCCCGTCGGCGATCGCGCTGACCCTGCGCGCGGTGGGCGGGTTGAGCACCGCCGAGATCGCGCGCGCGTTCCTCGTCCCCGAGGCCACCATGGCGCAGCGGATCAGCCGGGCCAAGCAGCGCATCCGCGACTCCGGGCTGCCCTTCCGGATGCCCGAGCCGGCCGACCGGCAGGCCCGGCTCGCCGCCGTGCTGCACGTGCTCTACCTGATCTTCACCGAGGGACACACCGCCAGCCTCGGCGACGACCTGCGCCGGGTCGACCTCTCCGAGGAGGCGGTCCGGCTGGCCCGGGAGATGCACCGGCTGCTGCCCGACGACAGCGAGGTGGCCGGGCTGCTCGCCCTGATGCTGCTCACCGACGCGCGCGCCGCCGCCCGCACCGGCCCGTCCGGTGAGCTGATCCCGCTGGCCGAGCAGGACCGCTCCCGCTGGGACGCCGCCGCGATCGCGGAGGGGACGGCGCTGGTCACCGCCGCGATGGCTCGCGGGCCGGTCGGGCCGTACCAGCTCCAGGCCGCGGTCGCCGCGCTGCACGACGAGGCGCCGAGCGCGGCGGACACCGACTGGCCGCAGATCCTCGCGCTCTACGGGGTGCTGGAACGACTCACCGGCAGCCCGGTGGTGGCGCTCAACCGCGCCGTCGCCACCGCCATGGTGCACGGCCCGACGGCCGGACTGGACGCGCTCACCGGCCTGGCCGGTGATTCCCGGCTGGCCGGCTCGCACCGGCTCGACGCGGCCCGCGCCCACCTGTACGAGATGGCCGGCGACCGCGAGGCCGCGGTGACCCACTACCGCGCCGCCGCCGCGCGGACCACCAGCCGTCCCGAGCAGGAGTACCTCCGGATGCGCGCCGCCCACCTGGCCACGCCACCCCCTCGACGCTGACCCGGGAGTTCGCGTCGGACTCCTCGGTCGTCAGGCGGTGGGGCGGGGGGTGGCGGCGTCGCGCAGGGCCAGGGCCACGGTGGCGAACAGGGCCGCGCCGCAGCCGACGCCCGAGACCAGGCCGACCGCGGCGGCGCTGCCGCCGAGCGCGTGGACCAGGAAGCCGGCGACCCCGAGCGCGGTCATCACGGCGCCGAGCCAGTGGTAACGCGGCATCCGCCAGACCGCGGCCAGGCCGAAGAAGTGCACGCCCACCACCACCGCGACCCAGGCGACCGCCACCTCGGGCCGGTCCAGCACGTTGTTGATCACGGACAGGCCGCCGAAGAGGGCGACCGCCTCCAGGGCCACCACGAGCCAGTAGCGGCGGTCCATGAAGCCGGCCGCCTCCTGCGCCGGGGCGGGCGTCTCCCGGCGGGCCACCCGGAACACGCCGACCAGGAGCAGCGCGGCCACCAGCAGACCGGCCACCCGCACCACGAGCGGCCACGGCGCGGCCAGGCCACCGCTGTTGACCAGGACGAAGACGGTCCCGAACGAGACGGCCACCAGCGAGCCGACCACGAGCCCCGACGGTCGTCCCCTGGTCCCCGGCGCAGTCATGGCGTCCCCTCCCGACGGTCGCGCCGTCCGGTCGGTCGGCGCGCGGCAGATCGTACGGCAGGTCTCCGCCCCCACGTCCGGCCACCAGATGCGAGGTAGTCGCCTTCTGGTTCAGGAGGACGACGCCGGATTGTCTCTCGGGAAAGCGAGCACGCGAATCGGCTAGGAGAGCCGGCGGCGCGAGAACTGGACGCTCCATTGGGCCGATCGCACGGCGCTTGCTGGACTGAAAGCTGTGCTCATCAGCCAGCCCGGCGGATTCGAGAGCAACGGTCCGGCTGCATCGATGATCCATCCATCCAGACCCAGCTCATTGAAGGCAGCTAGACCTACATGCTCCATCACCCGCTCCCCGGCACCGCTCTGAAAGACACACACCGGGCCGACTGCGGTACCAACGAACTGCGGATACAGGGTGAAAAGGCTGCCGTACTCCCATTTCTCCATCTGGGCAGTCTCATCGTCGTCGCGGCCATCCCGAGGGCAGTGTCGGGTGACCGACAGGAACGGGAGGCGCTGACTTGAGACGCAGCGTGCACAATGGCAGGACCTTGGTGCCAGAGCACAAGCCGAGCGACTTAGCTTTTTCTACCCGGCGTTCGCTTCACCCGCAGCTGATTCGCAGAGACCATAGCTACGGAGATACAAGGTGGACAGCGACGAGCAGGACCGGACGGCAGGCGGGCCAGTCACGCCTCGCCACAAGGACGACCCGAAATCGTCTCCGGACAGTGGGCAGCAGGCCGCTGCACACGTGGGCCCGCCCCGACAACCGCCTCCGCCCGGCTTCGTGACCATGACCGCTACCGGGGCTGGCTCGGCGCGGGTGGTGCAGGCGGCCGGCGACGCCTACGTGACCTTCGGCAAGGATCGCAGCGAAGCGCAGACGCTGACGGCCATGCCCGCACGGACGGCAGCGGCGGCACTGCTGGCGATGGAAGAGACAGAGGCAGCTGCGGTCGTTGCGGAGATGGATCTCTCCGCTGCCGTCCGACGCCTCGTTCTGATGCCGACGAGCCGGGCAGGTCGCTTGCTGGCCATGATGGATGAGCGACTCGCCGCGGAACGACTCACCCACATGCCAACCGACGTGGCCGCGTCGGTGCTCGCCGACATACCACCTGGTGTTGCGTGCGGTCTTGTCACCGAGATTCCGCCTTCTCACCTCGCGGCACTCCTCATCGAGATGCCGACGCGGCCGGCGGCCGAACTCATACGTGCAATTGACGAAGTCAACGGGGCTGCGCTGCTTTCGGCGATGCTGATGCCACGGGCGGTGGAGTTGCTGCGTGCCATGCCGGCGGAGACCGGCGCCGCTGTGCTGACCGGCCTTCCGCTGCGCCAGACAACCCTCATTCTGCAGTCAGCCAATGATCTTCGGGAACTGCAGAATGTGATCTCGGGACTTTCCGACGAGATGCTCGCCGCCATCCTCGATGGGACGACCGCTGCCTACGCATCAGCAATCTCCGCGGTTGTTCCGGAGGGGCGCCTCCGATCATTACTCCTGAGGTTGACCGAGCGGCGCCGGGCGGACATCGTCGAGCGCTTTTCCACTGATCAGGCACTATCTCTCCTCCCAGCAGCTGAACTGGTCGCTCTGGCCGCGCTGCTGCCGGCAGTGCAAGCTGCGGAGATCGCGGTGAGGCTTCCCGAAGGCTGCGCAGTCGCGATAGCCACCGCGCTTCCAGGTGATGCGGCCGCCTCCGTCTTGGCACAGCTCCCGTCGGCGAGAGCCATCGAGGTGCTTGCGGCGATGTCCGATGAGTCGGCGGTGCTCACTGTTCCCCAGCTTCCCGTCTCTCTGGTCTGCGAGGTGCTCGGTGAGCTACCGGCTGAGGTCGCCGGCCGCGCGCTGGGGCACATGCCCATAGCCAAGGCCGCCCGCGTACTGTCGCGACTCACGCTCGAACTCGCGGCGGTAGTCGCTGAGGAGATGCCCGCTCGTGAGGCGGCGGCAGCACTCGAGGCGATGCAGCCCTATGGACGGTCCAGCGAGGTGATGCGCAGGATGTCCGGCGAGAGCCGCCGTCGCGTACGGAGCTACGCGCGCTCGATCCGTTGACCGACCTGGTCTGTCACTCTGCCCGGAGGTCACGCAGTGGAGGCTGAACTGGTGGCGTTGGCGTCCACCGCAGGCACGACGGTGGTTAGCCTGCTGGTCACCGACAGTTGGACGACGGCACGAGACGCCATGGTCGCGTTGTGGAAGCGAGTTCATCCGCAGCGGTCCGGCTTCGTCGCGGACGAGCTCGGGGAGGCCCGTGCCGCACTCTTGACGGCCCTCCGGAGCGGTGACGCGACCGTACAGAAGGATCTGGTCGGCGAGTGGCAGGGGAAGGTCCGGAGGTTGCTCGCTACGGACCCAGATGCTTCCGAGGAGCTCCGTCGCCTGCTCCGCGAGGATCTGTTGCCGGCGCTTCCGCCAGCGCAGACGAAGACGATCAACTTGCACGCGCATGCGTCGGGCACGTCTCAGGTCAATCAGGCGGGTGGCAACCTGCACGTCCACAACCGCGGCCGGGGATACCAGTGACTCGTCGGCGACCAGAAGTTCCGGATCAGGCCAGACGAGGACCTCGCCCCTGAGTGAGTGAGCTCCGTGGCCGCTCGGCGACGTCTTCTCTTGCCTGGCATCCGTCATTCCCGGCAATGACCGAAGTGGCCGGGCCCGTGCGGGCCCGGCCACCGGCGTACGGGGTCGGTCAGCTCGCGGCGCAGGTCACCGCGGGCACGGCGTTGGTGCCGTTCCAGCTGGCGATGAAGCCGAAGCTGGTGCTGGCGCCGGCGCCCAGCCGGCCGTTGTAGTCCACGTTACGGGCGGTGTACGCCGCCCCGCTGTTGCTGACCGTGGCGCTCCACGACTGGCTGACGGCCTGGCCGTTGGCGAACGTCCACTTCGTGGTCCAGCCGGTGATCGCGGCGGAACCGGCGGTCACCTTGACCTCGCCCTGGAAGCCGCCCTGCCACGAGTTGACGATCGTGTACGTGGCGGTGCAGCCACCGGCCGGCGGAGGCGTGGTGGTCGGCGGCGTGGTCGGGCTCGGGCTGGTGGTCGGGCTGGTGGTCGGGCTGGGGCTCGTCGTCGGGCTCGGGCTGGTGGTCGGGCTCGGCGTGCTGCCGGCGAAGACGGAGGCCTCGCGGGCGGTCGCGGCGATGCCGTTGGCCCCGTTGAAGATCCGCTGGCCCCAGCTGGTGAGCTGGGCCGGGTTGAAACCGGTGGTCATGTCGAGGTACTCGACGCCGCCGCCGTTGCCGCTCCACGACCAGCCCAGGTAGCCGATGCCGTTGGCCTGACTGTAGGACATGATCGCGTCCTCGTCGGGGTTGCCGTCGGAGTGGTTGAACCCGAACTCACCCACCACGATGGGCAGCCCGGCGGAGCGGAACCGGCCCAGGTAGTCGCTGACCTCCGCGGCGGTGTCGAAGACGCCGTACATGTGGATGGAGAAGACGGTGTTGCGCTGCGGGTCGGCGTTGAACACGGTGCCGGCGTTGTCGCGCATGGTGAACGACCAGTCCTGGCCCCAGTTCGGCCCGTCCACCATGATCGTGTGGGTGAGGCCACCGGCCCGCAGCCGCTTGATCGCGTTCGAGGTGTCGGTGGTCCAGGCGCCGTAGCCCTGGTTGCCGAACGGCTCGTTGCCGATGTTGACGATGACGTACTTCTCCTGGCCCTTGAGCACGTCGGCGATGCTCAGCCAGTAGTCGGTGGCCTTGGCCAGCGTGGTGGCGGCGCCGTCCTCGCCGTAGCCGGTGGTGTCGTGCACCTCCAGCACGCAGATCAGCCGGTTGGCCTTGCACAGCGAGATCACGTTGGCCACGTCGGCGGCGCTGTTCCTGGTCCAGCGGTCGCCGCTGCCCAGCACCACCCGGACCGTGTTGGCGCCGAGCGCCTTGATGTTCGCGAACGAACTGGTCTGCTGCGGGTACCAGGTGTGCGCGTGGTTGACCCCACGCATGACGAACTCGGTGCCGTTGGCGTCGTAGAGCCGCCCGTTCGAGACGGAGAAACCGGCGGCGGCGTGCGCCGGCTGCCCGAAGGCGAAGACGGCGGCGAGGGCCGTCAGCAGGGCGGCGCCCGCGACGGAGAGCAACTTCTTCATGGCTGTCCTCAGGGGAAGGTGTCACCCCGTGCCCGAGCGGGGGTGCGGTGATGGTGACGAAGCGGTGGCGGCTGAGCCCGACAGCCGCGCCCGTGACTCCCGGCGGACGCCGGCATCAGCGTAGGCCGATGGGGCGCGGAAGGCAACCGGTTAAGTCCTGCGGCGGCCCGCGCAGTCACGGGCCGCCGCAGGGGCGGTCATCCCCACCACAGGATGGTGCGCCACCCCGGCCTGAACCGGTTAAGCCGGACTGTAGGCAGCATCCGACCGGACGTCAAGACGGGCGGCCCGGGAAGCGGACAGCCGGGTTGATCCGCCTCCGGCGGGGTATCGGAAGACGATCCACCCGGAAGGAGATGCGCCATGGTGAACGTCGGCTACACCCTGATGTGCGAGCAGGCCGGCCCGAAGGAACTGGTGGACCACGCCGTGCGCGCCGAGGCCGCCGGTTTCGACCACCTGGTCATGTCCGACCACTACTACCCCTGGCTGGAGTCGCAGGGCCACTCGCCGTACGCCTGGTCGGTGCTCGGCGCGGTCGCGCACGCCACCAGCCGGCCCGAGCTGCTGTCGTTCGTCACCTGCCCGATCCGGCGCTACCACCCGGCGGTGGTGGCGCAGAAGGCCAGCACCATCGGGGTGCTCTCGGACGGCCGGTTCACGCTCGGCCTCGGTGCCGGGGAGAACCTCAACGAGCACGTGGTGGGCGGATGGCCGCACGTGCAGCAGCGGCACGAGATGTTCGAGGAGGCGCTCCAGATCATCCGGCCGCTGCTCAACGGCGAGACGTTGACGTTCTCCGGCAACCACTTCGACGTGCCCGACGCGTACGTGTGGGACCGGCCGGAGCACCCGGTGCCGATGGCGGTGGCCGCGTCCGGTCGGCAGTCGGCCACGTTGGCCGCCGAGTACGCGGACGCCATGATCGCCACCGACCCGCTGTCGCACCTGGTCGAGATGTACGAGGAGGCCGGTGGCGCGGGTCGTCCCCGCTACGGGCAGGTGGCCATCTGCTACGGCCCGGACGAGGCCGAGTGCCGCAAGATCGTGCACGACCAGTTCCGCTGGTTCGGCATGGGCTGGAAGGTCAACGCCGACCTGCCCGACCCGGACGCGTTCGACGCGGCCACCCAGTTCGTCCGCGAGGAGGACGTGGCCGAGGGCATCACCTGCGGCCCGGACGTCGACCGGCACGTCGAGGCGTTCAAGAAGTTCGTCGACGCCGGGTTCACCCACGTGGCGCTGGTCCAGGTCGGCGGCGACAGCCAGCCGATGTTCCTCGACTGGGCGCAGGAGCAGCTGCTGCCCCGACTGCGCGAGCTGTGACCCGCCCGGGCGTTGCCGCGGTGCGCGCGGCAACGCCCCGACCTGCCCGGAGGAGCTGACGTCATGCGTATCGGAAACACCGAGATCAGGCCCGCCGGCGGCGGGTTCGGCTGTCTTCTGATGATCCTCTTCTCGATCGTCGCCTCGGTGGTGCTCACCGTGCTGCTCAACCTGGTCCTGTAGAACCGCCCTCACCGACCGGCCGGCGGCAACACAATGAGGTCGTGAACCTGCTGACCGTGCTGCCGCTGGCCCTGGTGATGGTGGCCGGTCCGCAGCTGATCAGCGCGGTCTTCCTGGCCGCCAGCCGCGATCCGCGACGCAGCTCGGTGGCCTACCTGGCCGGCGCCGCGCTGGGCGTGCTGGTCCCGCTGACCGTCTGGTACGGCGTGTTCCGGTTGGTGCGGCACAGCGCCGGCAACGGGACCAGGGACAGCGGCAGCCGGCACCTGATCGACTGGATCGTGCTGGTGCTGCTGCTGGTCCTGATGGTGATCACGTTCCTCAGGCGCGGGCGCAACCAGCCGCCGGGCTGGATGCGCCGGCTGGAGGACCCCCGGCCCGCGTTCGCCTTCGGGCTCGGCCTGCTGCTCTTCATCGCCATGCCCAGCGACGAGGTCACCATGGCCTCGGTCGCGGGCAGCCTGGCCGGGCACGACAAGCCCTGGTGGCACCTGCTGCCGTTCCTGGTGCTGACCGTACTGCTGCTGGCGCTGCCGCTGCTCGCGCTGGTGCTGCTCGGCAGCCGCGCCGAACGGCTGCTTCCCCAGGTGCGCGACTGGTCCAACGCGCACTCCTGGATCATCAACGAGCTGGTCATCCTGATCTTCGTGGCGATCGTCGGGTCCGACCTGCTCTAGGCGGCGTCGAGGTCCAGCTCGGCCAGCACCGGGTAGTGGTCGGAGGCGTCGTCGGCGTCCCCGCCGCGCACCACCCGCACCGCGTACGCGCGCTCGGCCAGCGCCGGTGTGGCGAGCAGGTAGTCCAGCCGCATGCCGGCGAACTCCGCGCCGCCGTGCCGCGTCGGCACGGTCAACCCGCCCGGCTCGTCACCGCCGGAGCGCGGCCAGAGGTCGACCAGACCACCGTCGAGCAGCCGGGCCACCGCCCGGGTGTCGACCGTCCGGCCGTCCCGGCGCAGGTGCCGCCGCCGGTACGGGGCGGCGAGCCCGGCCAGGCGCGCGTCGTGGTCCACCGCCGGTTCCAGCGTGTTCAGGTCGCCGGCGACCAGGGCCAGCCCTCCCCCGGTCCGCCGCACCGCCGCCGCCAGCCAGTCCGCCTCCATCCGCCGCCGACCACCGGAGTACGGGTCGAGATGGGTGCTGAACACGGTGAGCGGTCCCGCCCCGGTGGCCACCTGGACGCGGGCCGCGGCGTGGTGGAACGGGCGGCGTACCCGACCCGAGCGCAGCACCCGCAGCGGCGGCCGGACCAGCACCGCCACCGGCTGGCCGAAGCAGGACCGGGCCAGGTACGGCACCAGGCCCATCCGCTCCGCCAGCCCGGGCAGCGTCCGGTCCAGGCCGCGCAGTTCCTGGAGCGCCAACACGTCCGGGCGCTGCGCGGCGACGACCGAGACGATCCGGTCCCGGCGGTCGGTGCCGTCACGGTCCCGACCGCCGGTACGGATGTTCCAGGTCATCATCCGCAGCATCGGGTCAGTCCGGCCGGCCGGCCTTGGCCAGCTCGTCGTCCAGCTCGTCCACCTGCTCGGACTCGATCGCCGGCCGGTTGCCCTCGTACACGTCGGCGTTCGGCCGGACCACCCAGTAGAGCAGCGACAGCCAGAGCGTGCCGAGCAGGATCGCGCCCATGAAGTCGGTCGGGTGGTGCATCCCCCGGTACATCCGGGAGGTGGCCACCCCGACCGGCATGATCACGGCCATCGCCACGAACAGCCACCGCCACCACCTGTCGGTGCGCGGGAACACGATGATCGCCATGGCGACCCAGAGACAGATGGTCGCCGCGATGTGCCCGGACGGGAAGGACGAGGTGGGCATCTGCCCGTCCAGGTTCTCCACCGGCGGACGCGGCCGCTCGACCACCCGCGCGGTGGCCAGGAAGAGGCTCAGCTCGCCGAACATCGCCAGCACCACGAAGAGCACCGGGCGCCAGCGCCGCCACACGGCCAGCACGATCGGGCAGAACACCAGCGAGACCAGCAGGATGGCGTGGGTGTCACCGAACTTGCTCCACCACCAGCTCAGCTCGGTGAGCGCGTCGGTGTGCCGGGCGGCGAACCAGCGCGGCACGTCGGTGTCGAGGGTGGCGAAGAACGTGCCCTTGGCGTGGTAGCTGACGTACATGCCGAACGCGTAGAGCGCGCCGAAGACGAGCACCCAGCCGACCAGCAGCTCGGCCACCGCCGAACGGGGGTGCTCCAGCACCTTCTCCTCGGCCGGGGCGGGCGTGATCTCCTCACCGGCCTCGGGCTCCAGGCCCTCGGTCAGTGGTGGCACCGGCCGGCCGCGCTCGCGCCGCCAGAGCCGGAACGCGTACGCGGTGACGCCCAGCCAGGCCGCGCCGAGCAGCCAGCCGCCGAGCACGTCCGAGACGAAGTGCACGCCCAACGCGATCCGGGTCAGCCCGACCAGGAACACCAGCACGGCGGCGATGGCGATCGCCGGCTTGCGCCAGCGCGGCGACATGGCCGGCAGGAACACCAGCAGCAGCGCGCCGTAGGCGACGAACGAGCCCAGCGCGTGACCGCTGGGGAAGCTGTTGCCGGGAGCGCTCGCCACCGGCACGTCCACCACCGGACGCAGCCGCCCCACCAGCGCCTTGAGCGACGGGTCGAGGACCAGCCCGCCCACCCCGGTGACGATCAGGTAGACCGCCAGCCGGGACTGGCGGCGGATCAGCAGGCCCACCACGGCGATGGTGATCAGCCAGATGAGCACCGGCCGGCCGCCCAGATCGGTGATCGCCTGGAGCACCGTGACCAGCGGGTGGTGCGGCGCCACGAGGTTGTTGAACCACTCGGCCGCCTCGTGGTCGGCGTCCTGGAGCGGGCTCCAGCGGAACCGGACGAGCATGAGCAGCACACCGAATGCGACTCCCGCGCCGGCCACCGCGAGCAGGCCGACCAGGCTCCGCTCGGCGAAGTGGCCGAGCGGCCGGCGCCCGGTTTCCTTGACCGCGGTCACACCGCACCTCCCTTTTCTTCTGCGAGGCGCGCTGTACCCGATCCGCGTGTCTCGTACACGCCGTGCCGGCGCGGCGTCAGAGAGCGGTCATCTCGCCGGTGTCGAGCAGCTCCTCACGCTGCGCCTCCGGCTCCCACAGGTCCGGCTGGGCCGGCTCCTCGACCCCGATCCGCATCGCCTCCAGCTGGGCGGCGAAGGCCAGCCCGCCGAAGAGCGCCATCCCGGTGAGGTTGGCCCAGAGCAGCAGCGCCATCATGCCGGTCAGCGCGCCGTAGGTCTGGCCGAATCCGCCGCTGTACTTCACGTACGCGGCGAGTAGCAGGCTGGCCAGCCACCACAGCGCGATGGCGATGCCGGCACCGAAGAGCAGCCAGGACAGGCCGGGCTGCTTGCGCCGGGGCGCGTGCCGGAACAGCACCGCCACGGCGAGCACGGTCAGGCCCAGGCTCAGCGGCCAGCGGATCACGTCCCACGCGGCGGTGGCGAAGTCGCCCCACTCGTAGTGCCGGCGCACCGAGTCGCCCAGCGCTCCACCGCCGACCAGGATCAGGAAGCCGAACAGCGCGGGTACGCCGGCGACCAGCGCGAGCACCGTCGCCCGCACGTACTTCCACAGCGCCGGGCGGTCCCGTTCGACGCCGTAGATCCGGTTCGCGCCACGCTCGATCTGCGCCATCGTCGTGGTCAGCGCGACCAGGCCGGTGAGCAGGCCGAGGGTCAGCGCCAGCTCGCCGGCGTCCTCGGTGCGGTCGGTGTCGGCCAGCAGCTCCTGCACCATCGACTCGCTCTGGCCGGGCGTGATCGCCAGCACGGTGTCGGCGACGACCTTGCCGCCCTCGTCCGCGCCCAGGTCGGTGATCAGGCCGGTGAGCGCGATCAGGAACGGCACCACGGCCAGGCAGAGCTGCAGGCCCAGGGCACGGGAGTGGCTGAAGCCGTCGCCGTAGCGGAACCGGATGAAGGCGTCGCGCAGCAGGCACCAGCCGCCGTGCCGGCGCAGCGTGCGCCAGGCGTCGTCGGCCGACAGCTCGTCGGAGGTCATCAACCGGGTCTCGGGGACCAGCTTGGTGCTACTCACGGCGCGCCTCCTCGATCAGCTGCTCACCGCGCTCCGCCGCCGCGTCGGCGTCCACCGCCAGGTCGGGGTCGTCCTCCGGGCGCGGTACGCAGAGCCAGAGCGACTCGGGCCGGATGGTGGCCGTCAGCGACCGGCCCGGCTCGATCAGGTCGCCGTCGAGCTGCCGCGGCTGCGGGCGGTTGCTGGCGATCTCGACGGTGCGCGCCCGGAACACCTCCATCCGGGGCACGCTGCCCCGCCGGCGCACCACCGCCCAGCCCATGGCGAGCCAGTGGCCGAGCGTGCGCGGGGTCAGCACCGCCACGTCGAGCCAGCCGTCGTCCGGCTCGGCGTCGGTGAGCAGGCGCACGCCGCCCTGGAGGCGGCCGACGTTGGCGACCAGGACCGAGCGGGCCCGGCGGCGCAGCGGGGGCCGGCCGTCGATGCGCACGGAGACCCGCATCGGCCGGTCCCGCAGGTGTCGGGCGGCGCCGACCAGGTAGGCCGGCCAGCCGATGCGCTTCTTGGTGGTCTCGGAGGTGGAGTCGAGCATCTGGGCGTCGAAGCCCATCCCGGCCATCACCGCGAAGCACTTGTCGCCGACGACGCCGACGTCGAGGCGGCGCATCCCGCGCTCGACCGCCACCTCCAGCCCGGCGGCCAGGTCGTTGGAGAGGCCGAGGTTGGCGGCGAGCAGGTTGCCGGTGCCCTGGGGCAGCACGGCCAGCGCCACGTCGGTGCCGGCCAGCGCGGTCACGCAGGCCATCACGGTGCCGTCGCCGCCGCAGGCGAAGACGACCTCCGCACCGGCCTTGACCGCCTCCTCCGCCTGGCCCCGACCCGGGTCCTCGACCGTGGTCTCGTACCAGGTCGGCGCCGGCCAGCCGGCAGCGTCGAGCGCGCCGTCCACGGTCTGCCGGAACTCGTCCAGGTCGGCCACCTTCACCGGGTTGACCACCACGGCCGAGCGCGGGGTGCGGTTCTCCGCGGTCACCGGGCGCTTGTCGTCTGCACCGTCCACGGCGCCAGTGTGCAGGACGCGGGGCGCGGCGGCGACCCGGCGGGGGCGGACGTTGCGAGGACCGCAAACAGGTTTGGGATCCGGCCCGGCCTCAGGCCGCCCCGCGCAGCGCCGCCTCGACCCGCCGCCGCAGGTCGTCGAGGTCGACCCCGGCCTCGGTCAGCACCGACGCGGCCAGTCCGTTGCCCTCCCGGAGCAGGCCGAGCAGGATGTGCTCGGTGCCGATGTGCCGGTGGCGCAGCCGGAGCGCCTCGCGCAACGACAGCTCCAGCACCTTCTTCGCCCGGGGCGAGAACGTGCCGAGGTGGGGCCGGCGACGCCACCAGCGACGCGGGCGCGGTGCCGCCTCGCGCAGCGCGTCGGGGCCGAAGGACTCCTCGATCCGGGCCACGATCGCGGCGAGGTCGATGCCGATCTCGCGCAGCGCGGCCGCGTCCGCCGCGCCGAGCCCGTCGACGCCCTGCGCGGTGTGGCGGGCCACCGCCGCGCGCAGGTCGTCGGCGGTGACTCCGCCGGCCGCGAGCAGCCGGACCGCCAGGTTGTCGCCGTCGGCCAGCACTCCGAGGAGCAGGTGCTCGGTGCCGACGGGGCGCCGGCCCTCGGTCCGGGCCTCCTCGACCGCGTGGTGCACGACCGCGCGGGCCCGGTCGGTGAATCGTTCGAACATCACGCCTCCCAGCTTCCGGGCACCGCCGGTCGACCGGCGTGCTTCTTGTGGACCGCCTGCCGGCTGACCTCGAGGGCGTCGGCGATCTCCTGCCACGACCAGCCCTGTCGCCGGGCGTTGTCGACCTGGACCACCTCGAGCCGTTCGAGCAGCCGGCGCAGGGCGAGAACCGCCCGCAGACCGACCTTGGGATCGGTGCTGCCGGCTGCCGCCGCGAGTTCCGTCGCCCGACTCATGCTGTCAATGTAGGTTGACAATCGAGGGGTTGTCAACCCCGGTTGACAGGTGACACGGCCGCGACCTGCCGATCCGCGACCCGGGCCGGTGCTACGGTCCGCTGGTGTTCCGCCGCCGCCCTCTGGACCGGCCGGTCGAGGCCGCGCGCCGGCTCACCGTCGGGCGACTCACCCTGGAGATCGCCGGCGGCAGCGTGGTCGGGCACCGCTACCCGGAGAACTACGACGTGCTTCATCTCGACCCGGAGCTGCCGCTGGCCGTGGTCTGCGACGGCATGGGCGAGGGCGAGGGCAGCCGGGCGGCCGGCACGACCGCGGCGGAGACGTTCGTGGCCCAGGTCCGCGCCGGGTGGCCCGCCGTCGACGCCGCCGGCCTGCGCGCCGCCGTCGCCGAGACCCAACAGCGGGTACGCCGGGCCGGCGCGGGGCACACCGGGCTGACCGGGTGCACGCTCACCGCGCTGGTGGTCGAGCCGGACGGCGGTCAGGGCTGGCTGGCGCAGCTCGGCGACTCCCGGGCGTACCGGCTGCGCGACGGGCTGCTGGAGCTGGTCACGGTGGACCACACCATGGCCTGGCTGGGTCTGCTGCACGGCTGGTGGCCGGCGGACTCGCCGGAGGCGGCGCGGGCCCGCTACCAGCTCCTGCGCTACGTCGGTCACCCGGACCGGCCGGAACCGGACCTGCTCGCCGTGCCGCTGCGCCGCGGGGACACCTGGCTGCTCTGCACCGACGGGGTGAGCGACCAACTCGGCTACCACCGACTGCGCGACCTGCTGGCCGCCCGCCGGGACCCGGCACAGACCGTCCGCGCCCTGCTCGCCGCCACCCTGGACGCGGGCGGCGACGACAACGCCACGGCGGTCGTGCTGCGCGTCCACCCCGCCCTGCCCGCGCCGCGCTGAGCTGCTTCACCCCCGCGTGACCGGGAACACGTGTGACGCCCTGACATTCTGTGCAAGAATCGTCAGCATGTCGAACGACCGGCTGGAGACGATCCTGACCGCCGCGTACGAGTGCTTCACCCGGCACGGAATGCGGCGCACCACCATGGACGACATCGCGGCGGCCGCCGGGATGTCCCGGCCGGCGGTCTACCAGTACGTGCGCAACAAGGACGACGCCTACCGGCGACTGGCCGAGCGGCTCTTCGCCGACTCGCTCGACCGGGCCCGGCGGGCCGCCACCACGCCCGGCGGCGAGCTGGCCGACCGGGTGTACGACGTACTCGCCGCCAAGCTGGAGCTCACCCTCACGCTGCACCGGGAGAGCCGGCACGCCACCGAGCTGCTCGACGCCAGCGGCAAGCTCACCGGCGACCTCGTCGACGCGTACACCGCCGGGCTGACCGACCTGGTGGCCGCCACGCTGACCGACGCCGCCGGGCCGCGGGCCCGCGCGGTGGCCGACGTGCTCGTCGCGCTCACCCGCGGCCTGGAGGCCGAGCTCACCGACCCCGACCTGCCCCGACGGCGGCTACGCGACGGCGTCGCGCTGGTCGTCGCGGGACTGCCCCGACCTCAGGGAGACCACAGATGACCGCCGTCCTGATCACCGGCACCTCCTCCGGCATCGGCCGGGCCACCGTCCGCCGGCTCGCCCGCCGCCCCGACCTCACCGTGTACGCGACCGCGCGCAAGGTCGACGCGATCGCCGACCTGGCCGACACCGGCGCCCGGCTCCTCCCCCTCGACGTCACCGACGAGGCGTCCATGCGCGCCGCGGTGGCCGCGGTGGAGGCCGCGCACGGCCAGGTCGACGTGCTCGTCAACAACGCCGGCTACGGCGAGTACGGCCCGGTCGAGGAGACCCCGATGGAGCGGGTGCGCGCCCAGTTCGAGACCAACGTCTTCGGGCTCGCCCGGCTCACCCAGCTCGTGCTGCCCGGCATGCGCCGGGCCGGCCGCGGCCGGATCGTCAACGTCAGCTCGATGGGCGGCCGGCTGGTCTTCCCCGGCGGCGGCTACTACCACGCCAGCAAGTACGCGGTGGAGGCGCTCTCCGACGCGTTGCGGCAGGAGGTGCGCCCGTTCGGGGTGGACGTGGCGATCATCGAGCCGGGTCTGATCCGTACCGGCTTCGGCGCGGTGGCCGCGTCCTCGCTCGGCGCCGGCGCGGACCCGACCGGGCCGTACCACCGGATGGTCGCCGCGGTGGACGCGTCGATGGCGAAGTCCTACCGCAACCCGCTGCTCGCCGCGCCGCCCGAGGCGGTGGCCCGGGTGATCGAGCGGTCCGTCGTCGCCCGCCGCCCGCGTACCCGCTACCTGGTCACCGCCGCCGCGTGGGCGATGGTGCACACCCGCCGGCTGCTCGGCGCCCGGTTCTTCGACGCGGTCAACCGGCTTCAGTTCCGCTGACCCGGTCCGACCGACCCGGCCCCACGACTACCGTGGGTGGAAAGCGCGGTCGGGAGGTGAGCCGGGATGGCGGCACCGAGCCACGGCGCGGTGGTGGTCGGCGTCGGCCGGTCGGCGGAGGACCTGACGATGGTCCGGACGGCCGCCGGTGAGGCCGCGGCCCACCACCGGCCGCTGCACCTGCTGCACGCGTTCAACTGGGCCGCCTCCACGGGGCCGGCACCGGCCGGCGGCACCCGGATCGACGCGGAGAACCTGCTGGAGAAGGCCGGGCAGGTGGCCGCGGACGCCGCGCCGGACGTGCCGGTCAGCGGGGAGATCGTCGAGGGCTCGCCGGTCGAGGCACTGCTGCGGGCCGCCGATGCCGCGTTCCTGGTGGCGCTGGGCGACGGCGGCATGGCGACCTGTCCCACCTGCGTGCCGGCGGACGCGCCGGCGGTGGAGCTGGCCTCGAGAGCCGGCTGCCCGGTGCTGGTCGGGCGCACCGAGGTGGCGCCGCCCGGGCCGCTGCTGGTCGGCTACGACGGCTCCCCCGACTCGGGGGCCACGCTCCGCTACGCCTTCGACTGCGCCGAACGCCGGGGCGCCCGGCTGCTCGCCGTCCGGGTGGTCGAGACGCAGCGGCGCGACGGCGACGACGGCCTGCTGGAGGAGGCGGTCAACCGGCACGCCGCCCGGCACCCCCGGGTGGCCGCCTCCTGCCAGACCGTCCACGGCGACGCCGGTGCCGTGCTGCTCGACCGGTCCCGGTCGGCGCAGCTCACCGTGGTCGGTGCGCGCGGCGACGGGCCGGTGCGGTCCACACTGGGCGCGGTCAGCCAGGCCCTGCTCTACCACTCGCCGGCCCCGCTGATCGTCGTGCGCGGCGTCGGCGACGACGCCGGGGACGGGTCGTGACGCCCGCCCGACGCGGGACCTACGGCCCTGACCGACCACCCCGACGGCAGGCCAGGCTGGACGCGCCGGGGACGACGACCGCGTCCCCGAGTGGCAGACGACCCCGAGCCACGAGAGGCTAACGCAGCATGGACACCGCTCTCGACCTGCACAGCCCCCTGACCGAAGACGAGCTGCGCCGGCTGGACGCCTACTGGCGGGCGGCTAACTACCTCACCGTCGGGCAGATCTACCTGCTCGACAACCCGCTGCTCCGCGAGCCGCTCCGGCCCGAGCACATCAAGCCGCGCCTGCTCGGCCACTGGGGCACCAGCCCCGGTCTCAACCTGCTCTACGCCCACCTCAACCGCGTCATCGTCGACCGGGACCTGTCCGCCATCTTCGTCACCGGCCCCGGCCACGGCGGCCCGGCGCTGGTCGCCAACACCTGGCTGGAGGGCACCTACAGCGAGCTGTACCACCACATCCCCCGGGACGAAGCAGGCATGCAGCGACTGTTCCGGCAGTTCTCGTTCCCCGGCGGCATCCCCAGCCACGTGGCGCCGGAGGTGCCGGGTTCGATCCACGAGGGCGGCGAGCTGGGGTACGCGCTGAGCCACGCCTACGGCGCCGCGTTCGACAACCCCGACCTGCTGGTCGCCTGCGTGATCGGCGACGGCGAGGCGGAGACCGGCCCGCTCGCCGGCAGCTGGCTGTCCAACGTCTTCCTCAACCCGGCCCGGGACGGCGCGGTGCTGCCCGTCCTGCACCTCAACGGCTACAAGATCGCCAATCCGACGGTGCTGGACCGGATCCCCACCGACGACCTGCTCGACCTGATGCGCGGCTACGGCTACCAGCCGTACGTCGTGGAGGGCGACGACCCGGTGGCGGTGCACCAGCTGCTCGCCGCGACGCTGGACCGGGCGGTCGACGAGATCACCGGCATCCAGCGCCGGGCCCGCTCCGGCGACGACGTCACGCGTCCCCGCTGGCCGATGATCGTGTTGCGGACGCCGAAGGGCTGGACCGGCCCGGCGGACGTCGACGGCAAGCAGGTCGAGGGCACGTTCCGCGCCCACCAGGTGCCGATCGCCGAGGTGCGCGACAACCCCGCGCACCTGGCGGAGCTGGAGCGCTGGCTGCGCAGCTACCGGCCGGAGGAGCTGTTCGACGCCACCGGCGGCCCGGTCGCCGAGCTGGCCGCGCTGCCCCCGAGCGGTGACCGGCGGATGAGCGCCAACCCGGTGGCCAACGGCGGCAAGCTGCTGCGCGACCTGGACCTGCCCGACTTCCGAAAGTACGCGGTCGAGGTCGAGGAGCCCGGCGCCACGGTGGCCGGGGCGGCCGGCGCGCTCGGCCCGTGGGTCCGCGACGTGATCGCCCGCAACCCGCAGACGTTCCGCCTGTTCGGCCCGGACGAGGTCGCCTCGAACCGGCTCGGTGCCGCGTTCGAGGTCACCGACCGCGCATTCGTCGGCCGCCGGCTGCCGGAGGACGACCACCTCTCCCCCGACGGCCGGGTGATGGAGGTGCTCTCCGAGCACCTCTGCGAGGGCTGGCTGGAGGGCTACCTGCTGACCGGCCGGCACGGCCTGTTCACCAGCTACGAGGCGTTCATCCACATCGTCGACTCGATGGTCAACCAGCACGCCAAGTGGCTCAAGGTGACCCGGCACATCCCCTGGCGGGAGCCGGTGGCCTCGCTGAACTACCTGCTCTCCAGCCACGTCTGGCGACAGGACCACAACGGGTTCTCGCACCAGGACCCGGGATTCATCGACCACGTGGTCAACAAGAAGGCCGAGGTGGTGCGGGTCTACCTGCCGCCGGACGCCAACACGCTGCTGTCCACCATGGACCACTGCCTGCGCAGCCGGCACTACATCAACGTGGTGGTGGCCGGGAAGCAGCCGGCACCGAACTGGCTGACCATGGACGAGGCGGTCCAGCACTGCCGCCGCGGCCTGGGCATCTGGGACTGGGCCAGCACCGACGACGACGCCGAGCCGGACGTGGTGCTCGCCTGCGCCGGCGACGTGCCGACGCTGGAGACCCTCGCCGCGGCCGACCTGCTGCGCCGGCACCTGCCGGACCTGAAGGTCCGGGTGGTCAACGTGGTCGACCTGATGCGCCTGCAACCGCCGTCGGAGCACCCGCACGGCCTGCCGGACAACGAGTTCGACACCATCTTCACCCGCGAACGGCCGGTCATCTTCGCCTACCACGGCTACCCGTGGCTGATCCACCGGCTGACCTACCGCCGGACCAACCACGAGAACCTGCACGTGCGCGGCTACAAGGAGGAGGGCACCACCACCACCCCGTTCGACATGGTGATGCTCAACGACCTGGACCGCTTCCACCTGGTCATCGACGTCATCGACCGGGTGCCGGGGCTGCGCTCGCGCGCCGCGCACCTGCGTCAGGAGATGGTGGACGCCCGCCAGGCCTGCCGCGACTACACCCGCGAGCACGGCGAGGACGACCCCCGGGTCGCCGAGTGGCGCTGGATCCGCGAGACCGACCCCGCGGTGAGGAGTGCCGAATGAGCGGCGACGAGATCCTGGTCGGCTACGACGGGTCCACCGACGCGTCGGTGGCGCTGGACTGGGCGCTGGACGAGGCGGGCCGCTCCGGCCGGCCGGTACGGCTGGCGTACGTGTTCGAGTGGTTGACCGTGGCCGGGTGGATCGGTCCGGGCGTGGCCCCCGGGGTCTGGCCGGACGAGACGGCCCGCCGGCAGGTCGAGGAGCTGGTCCGCAAGGCGGCGGCCGACGCCGCCGCCGAGCGGCCCGGCCTCACCGTGCACGGCGAGGTCTTCGACGGTCCGCCCGCGCTGGTGCTCCAGGAACGCTCCACCGGGGCGGGGATGCTGGTGCTCGGCAGCCGGGGGCACGGCGGCTTCGGCGGGCTGCTCGCCGGCTCCACCGCGGTCTCGGTGACCGCGCACGCCCACTGCCCGGTGGTGGTGGTCCGCGACGGGCAGGCCGCCACGTCGGGGCCGGTGGTGGTCGGCTCGGACGGCTCGGAGTCGGCGCTGCGGGCGCTCGGCTTCGCGGTCGAGCGGGCGGCCCAGCGCGACGTGCCGCTGCGGGTGCTGCGGGTCTGGGAGCCGCCCGGCGACCGCTGGGTGCCGCCGGACTTCGACCCGGAGGAGACCGCCGCGACCGAGCGCGCCGCCGCCGAGGCGGAGCTGGCACCCTGGCGGGAGAGCTTCCCCGACGTGCCGGTGGAGATCGAGGCGGTGCCCGGCAGCGCGGCTGCGCTGCTGGTGGAGGCAAGCCGGTCGGCACAGCTGGTGGTGGTCGGCAGCCGGGGCCGGGGCGGGCTGCGCGGCATGCTGCTCGGCTCGGTCAGCCAACAGCTCATCCAGCACGCGCACTGCCCGGTGGCGGTGGTCCGCGAGCCCTGATCCGCCGGTGCCCGTGCACACCGTCCTCACCGTGGGTGAGGCCCGAGCGCACCGCCGGGGGTGACCCGTCAGCGATCGGGGACGCCTCAGGCGTCGGACGGGTTGAGGGAGAAGAAGTCCTCCTCCTCCTGGGCCAGGTGCAGCCGCAGCACCGCGTCCAGGCCGTAGAGCGCGGCCAGCAGGTCGGTCACCTCCTCGCGGCGCAGCCGGCCGTCCGGCGACGCCGCGAGGTGACCGCCGATCCGCTCCACCAGCCGGGCGATCTCGACGTGCGCCCGGCTCATCGTCGAGGTCGCCTCGTCGCTGCCCAGCGGCCCGGCCAGGGCCGGGTAGAGCTGCCGTTCCTCGGCCGCCTCGTGCGGCAGCACCTCGTCGACCAGGCGCCGGTGCACGTCCCGCAGCGCCGGCACGCACTCCGGGTCGTCCGGCCGGGTGGCCACCAGGTCGGCGGTGTCCCGCAGCCGGGCCAGCACGTCCCGCACGCCGCCGTGCTCGCCGGAGTACCGGTCGAGCATGTCCCGGGTGTGCGGGGGCACCTCGCGCCGCCGCAGGCCGCCACCGAGGGCGCGCAGCGCGTTGAGGATCACCAGCACGTCGATGCCCTCCTGGAGGAACGCGCCGGCGACCGGGGGCAGCCGGCCGGCGGCGGCCACCAGCATGGCCAGCACGGCCAGGCCCATCCCGACGGTGGCGCTCTGCACCGCTATGCGGCGGGCGTACCGGGCGATCTCGACCGCGTCGGCGAGCCGGTCCAGCCGGTCCACGGTGAGCACCGCGTCGGCCACGTCGGCGGAGGCGGTCGCGCCGGTCGCGCCCATCGCCACCCCGACGTGCGCCTCGGCCAGCGCCGGGGCGTCGTTCACCCCGTCGCCGACCATCACGGTCACCGCCCGGGCGGACTCCTCGCGTACCCGTCGGGCCTTCTCCGCCGGCGAGCAACGCGCGATCACGTCGTCGACGCCGACGACCTGCGCCACCTGGGCGGCGGTGCGCGGCCGGTCGCCGGTCACCATGACCAGCCGGGTCAGCCCCGCCTCGCGCAGCCGCCGCACGGTGCGCCGGGCGTCCGCGCGGACCGGGTCCTCCAGCAGGATCGCGCCGAGCGGCCCGTGCTCGTCACTGACCCAGACCGTGGAGAGACCGGCCCGCTCGGCCCGCTCCCGCGCCCGGTCCGCCCACTCCGGCGGCTCGCCGTCGAGCTGGCAGATCGGAAGAG